>DASSSG010000601.1:0-8559 GCA_035708545.1 Bryobacteraceae bacterium
TCATCGGAACCTGAATACAACGAACGTGCCTGGTGCATGACTCCGGATGCCCGATTCTGCACGTCCTTGCGCGTCCGCTCCACGGCCTCCACCGTGCCCGTGTAGAACCGTACTGCCTTATCGCGGGTCAGAGAGCGTCGCCGGCGCCCCATGTACGGGTCGAACATGTACATGGCGAGCGCGCCAAGGCCGGCGCCAAGGCAGGCCGACAGAAGTGATCCGCCGCTGCCCGCCGGCGAGCCTGCCGTCTCCGACCGCGCTGTGGAACTGCGGAAGGAGGTGAAACCGCCGAAAACGCGGCTGCCGGCGCCATGCGGCTGCGAAATGTCCTCGACAACATCTCCGACGGCGGTTTCCTGGTAATTGCGTGCAATATCCGCCTGGGCCACAATCCCGGCCAGAACGCCGTTCTCGTCGACGATAGGAATACGCCGAACCTGATGGTCGGACATCGCACGCATGACATCCTCGACGCGATCGTCGGGCTGGCAGGTGACCAGATTGCGCGACATGATTTCGCCGAGCCGGATGGAGTTCGGATCGCGGCAGGTTGCGATAACATTCAGGGCCAGGTCGCGGTCCGTAACGATACCCACGAGCCGCTTTGTCGCATAATCCTCGACGACAGGTATCGATCCAACGTCTTCCGATTTCATGAGCTGGGCCGCGCAGGCTGCGGTCTCCGAAGGCACGCAGCAAGACGGATTACGAGTCATCACATCTCTGGAGGTCATATCCGTAGGACACCGTGTCGCGCAGCACGTGGCCGGTCTTAACGGTTACCGTGGTGTGAGCAGGACCTTCAGCGCGCCGCGCCGGGCAGCATGTTGAAACGCCTCCGGCGCGCGCCCCAGCGGATAAGTGGCCTGGATCATGTCCGCAACGCGGACAGCGCCTCGGGTGAGCAGATCGAGGGCCGGTTCGAAGCGGCCACAGCGGGAACCCAGGAGCGCAATCTCGTTGACGATGATCGGGGCGCTATCGATCACGACGTTTCCGTGGACGGTGGACTTCAGGATTACCGTGCCGCGCGGACGCGTCATGCTCACTGCGTGACGCAGGCCCTCGGCCGAGCCGGTGGCTTCGACCACCCAGTCATACGCCGCTTGCGGGAGACGGTCGCCGGCAATCTCCGTGATTACGCCGGCAGCTTCCGCGATCCGCAGCTTTTCGCGATGCCGGCCGAACAGGTGAACCTCCACTCCGTCCGCGTGCAGCACCTGCGCGATGAGCAAACCGAGCTTGCCGTCACCCAGTACGCCGATCAGTGCACCGGCCGGTATCCGCACCTGTTCGAGAATTTCGCACGCGGCGGCGACCGGTTCGGTGAACACAGCATGCTCGGTTGCAATCGTCGCGGGTACCCGGTGAAGGTTCCGTTCGGGGAGCGGGAGTTGCTCGGCGAAAGCACCGGGATGCCGCACGATACCGAGCACGGAGCGATTCGGACAATGCCGGCCGAGCCCCCGCGCGCACCATTCGCAGTGACCGCAGGCGAGGTTGATCTCGCCGACTACGCGCTCGCCGACGAGCGCGGGCGTGTCCGCTTCGATTACTTCGGCGACGAACTCGTGACCCGGCGTGCCGCGGAAGCCATAATAGCCGCGCTGAAGCTCGAGGTCGGTGTTGCAGATGCCGCCGATCAGGAGGCGCAACCTCGCGAATCCCGGAGGGCGATCCGGACACGGCGCGTCTCGTAGCTCGACGCGGCCGTCCTCGAGGTGGACAGCTTTCAATTCCGCGCTCCGTGTCCCGCCGGCGGCTGACGCCAGCCGGCGATCATCGGGAATGCGATATCGGAAATGAATTCGGTGGTTCCGGCCGCGATCGCAGCTTCGATGCGACGCAATCCGAGTTCGTAGTCGGCGTCGGTGAGCAGCCCGAGCAGCGAATTGCTCGTCTTCTGCAGAAACGGGTCGGTGAGAACGGCGTCGCCCTGGAAGATTCGCCGGTAGCGCTCGACGATGCGGTATTCGATGCGGGCGAAACCGGCTGCTGCCAGCCAGTTGACGATATCGCCGATGGCGGGAAACCGCCGCAGGTCGCGTTCCCAGGAACCCTCGAAATAGTCGTAGAAATACCGGCGGCAGAGCAGCCGGGGATCGATACCGATGACGGCGAGGGCTCCGCCGGCTGCGAGCAGATCAGCGGCGCCGCGGATGAACGCGCACGGGTCCTCGAAATGATGGATCGCATTCACCACGAAGATGAGATCGAAAGAGGCGCCTGTGAAAGGCAGTGCGTTGGCGCGAGCCGCCACAAGCGGCGCGGAAGCAAGCTTCGCTCTTGCATGCTCCAGCATGCCGATCGAGATGTCGGCGCCGCAGACAAACGGCGCGTGGGAGGCCAGTTCGCCGAGCCAGTACCCGGTCCCGCAACCGACCTCGAGCACGCGACGCGCGCCCATGCGCGCCGCGAGAGCGACGAGCGCTTCACCGATGCCGGCGAGTCGATTCACGCTGTAGCGAGAATCGTAGACCGAAGCCAGCCGATCGTAATCAACGCGCGGCCGATCCATGACATGATTATCGCGGGGAAGGCACACTCAGCCATGCAGGAGTGGGAATCGAGCAGACGGCGAACGATGGCAGGCGGGCGCACGGACGCCGCTTCGCTGCCACACGGGCTGAACGGGCGCGCGTTGTGCCGCTGGTGCACGCTCGAGGTGCCGGCAGGAAGGCGAACGTTCTGTTCGGACTGGTGCGTCCATGAGTGGCGTCTGCGAAGCGACCCCGGCTACCTGCGGGAACAGATCCTCGCGCGCGACAAGGGCATCTGCGCCCTCTGCGGCATCGACTGCGTTCACGAGTGGAACCGGATCAGGCGTGCACGTGGACGGGCGCGAGAGCTTGCGCTGCGCGACTGGGGTGTCCGGCTGCGGCGGCGATCGAGCCTCTGGGATGCGGATCATATCGTACCTGTCGCCGAAGGCGGGGGTGAGTGCGATCTCGCCAACATGCGAACGCTGTGCCTGAAGTGCCACCGGCAGGTCACCGCCGCGTTGCGCGAACGATTGCGCGCGAGTGGAGCGGTGCAGAAATGACCGCTTGTTAGAGTGGAGACAGCCATGCGCGTGACCGTCTCGCATAACAAGACGCGGCAGGAGGCGATGAAAGCCGTCGACGATGCCACGGCAGACCTTCTGCGCGCGCTCGCGACCGGACCTGTCCAGATCGTCGATCAGAAGAAGAACTGGCAGGGCAACGTCATGCACTTTACGGTAAAAGGCCGAATGGCGGTCTTTTCGGCGACGGTTGTCGGCACCATCGAGGTGACCGACAAAGAAATCATCATCGAGGCAGACCTGCCCGCTCTCCTTACGAAGGTGCTTCCGGAAGAGAAGATACGCGCGGGCATCGAAACGAAAGTGAAGGGGCTGCTGACGTAAGGCGGCGCCAGCGTCGAACTCCGGAGCGCTCTACGGGCGGTCGCGCTTTGCTTCGAACAATGGGCAGGGCGACCCCTCACTGGTGAGCAGCAATGAGCGGCCATCGAGGCTGTAGGTTATGCTCTCGCCCTGTTTCCGCACGTCCACGTCGATCGCGTGGAATCTCCGTTTCCACACGGAATCGAACGCCGCACCCTCGGGGACCAGGGCTTCGTACGCGCGAAGGTAATCGCAGAGCACGACGCGGCGTGCGTCCCTCGATATGGCGCCGCCTGTGATGCGGCCGACCAGGAACGAAATATCCACATCGTTCGGGAGCCGGACCGTGCCCACCGGCGTCAACGTACGCACGTTGCCCGGCGAGTGCGGCGCCGCCAGCTTGTACACTGGCACTTCGCCGCCGCGCTCCTTCGTGGCGATGTAGATGTCTCCGGTTTTCGGATGTACGAGCAGAGCCTCGGCATCGTGCGGGGAATCGGGATACCGGAAGCGAACTGCGATTGCCCGCTCCGTCGCGCGGACGGCCGCCGAAGCGAGCGGTTCGGGAACTCGATAGATGATCAGTTCCGATCGCGGCCGGTTGTTGTTTCCGATGTCGCCGATGTAGATGTAGCCGCGGCCGCGCTCAGGACCGGGGCCGACCGCGATGTCCTCCCAGTCGACATTGCGCGCGCCCGCGACGGTCCACGTGCCTGCATCGCGTCCGTCCGGGCCAAAAAGAAACAGCAGCGGTCTGCCGGAATCGTTGTGTGTCCAATAGAGGCCGCGGTTGCGTACAGAGGGCGCGATACCGCTGCTTTCGGTGATGGCAGGATTTGCGAGCTCGGCGACTTTGCGCGCGGGCTGCCAGGCGCCGGCGGGAAAAAGCAGCAGCGCGCTCCCGAGCGCAGCGGCGAGCCTCACTTGAGAACCTGAAAAATGTTGTTGAAATCGTCCGTCCAGAGCCGAACAGGTCGCGTCTGGCGACCGGAAGCGAGAGAGGCCAACAGCGTCTCCGTCCAGGCCGGCCGGCCTATGATGACCCACTCGGCCGCGCTGACACGCCGATTCGGATCGGCCGCGCTCCGTACCACCATGCTGTCCTTTCGTGCCCAGGCCGCGAGGGAGTGAATCACCGGCGCCAGGTCGAGGTGTTTGTTCGTGATGTGAAGAGCGATCACCCCGTCCGGCTTGAGATGCCGCAGATAGACACCCATCGCTTCACGCGTCAGGAGGTGGACGGGGATCGAGTCGCCCGAAAAAGCATCGACTACAAACACGTCGTAGTTGGAAACCGGCTCCCGTTCCATGCTGACCCTGCCGTCACCGATGATCACGGCGGCGCGCCCATGGCAATCCGCCAGAAAAGTGAAATGCTGACGCGCGATGTCGGCCACCAGCGGGTTGATTTCGTAGAAGCGGTACACGTCTTCGCTGCGAGCATATGCCGCAAGCGTGCCAATGCCCAGACCGATTACGCCGACGCGCATCGGCTCGGGCCGGGGGTTCGAGAGCAAGCGGCCGATTCCAGACTCGGGAGCGAAGTAGGCGGTGGATATCATGCGGCGTTCCGGCGCGAGCCATTGCACGCCATGCAGGATGCTCCCGTGATACAGCGCGCGAACGGCGTCAGCTCCCGAGCCTTCCTCCGTCACGCGCAGCGCGCCGTAGAAATTGCGTGCTTCCACGCGATAGCTGCCGGGTCCCAGCGAGACTGCGGCCACCAGCGCCGCGGCACAGGTAAGCGCGGTGCGCAATACTGTCTTACGTGCAAATCTCCAGCACAACGCGAGCCCGAGCAGGGCGGAGGCAACCACGCCGATCGGCAGCTCGAGAAACTGGCGGAACGCAAGAGGAGCGATGACAGCGACGAACACCGAGCCAACAACCCCGCCAAGCGCTACCCAAAGATAGAAGGCCGTCAGGTGTTCCGCACCGGGTTTCCGACGAGCCAGCTCGCCGTGACAAAACATGCAGAGAATCCAGAGGCTTACGAGCGATATGGTGAGAATCCACTCGAAGTGCGTGGCGAAGCCTTCTGCAATCAGCGTGAAGCACATGCCGGCCCACGCCAACGGCAGCAGCCATCGGAAAACCGCTGGATTGTAGGAGCGATTGCTCTCGAAACAGAGAACGAAACTGAGCAGGTAGATCGACAGCGGGAGAACCCAGACGAAGGGGATGGCAGCCACGCTCTGACTGAGGTGGTTTGCCGCGGCAAGCCACAGCACTGAGGGACACGCCGCCAGTGCCAGCCACAGCAGCGCCGCAGTCAGCGGCACCTGCCGCAATCCGGCCTGCACCGGGCCGCCGTTGGCCGACCGCGCGGCGGCCCAGGCAGAACCGATGCAGAGCAGGCAAAAAAACAAATAACCGCCTGCCCAACCATAGATTTGCGAATTGACCGTGAGAAAACGCTCGAACACGAATGGATATGACAGCAGGCCAATCAGCGACGCCGCATTCGATACCGCAAACAGGCGATAGGGGTACGGAGCGCTGACCGATCGCGAATACCAGGCCTGGATGAGCGGCCCGGTCGTCGAAAGCATGAAATACGGCAGCCCCACCGAGACCTGCAGGAGCGCGAGGATACGGAGCAGCGGCTGGCCGCCCCCCGCGGCCTCGGGCGGCACGGGGCTGCCGCGGTGAAGCAGGTACAGGCTGGCCGCAAGCAATATCGAATGAACCAGTGCCTGAGTCTGCGGGCGAAGCCGCCGGCTGGTCAGGTGCGCGTACAGGTATCCCAGCAGCAAAACTGCCTGGAAAAACAGCATGCACGTGGTCCACACGCCGGCCGATCCGCCGAAGGCCGGCAGCAGCTGTCGCGCGACGATGGGCTGCAGCAGGAACAGCAGCGTGGAGCTGAGAAAGACTGTACCGATGTACAGGGGCCGTCGGAAATCCACGTCGTGGGGCTTCTTCCAATACTAACGGCTGGCGGTGAAGCGACGTTTCAGAACAGCGGGTCAAGAACCGCACGCTCTGCAACCGCAAGGCTGCTGGGCGAATCGAATCAACAGATATACTAAGATTGTCGGAGGTTGCACGCCCTGCGCCGTCCGGCAGACTGGTGCTGAATGAACCGTCGGTTTAACTTCTTTGTTGTCTCCTTCTCCACACTGCTCATGGCTTTCCTCCTGTTGGGGGCGGTTATGGGCAGAAGTGCCTCCCCTGATGACCCGTACCCGCACCTGAGCGTGTACGCCGAAGTTCTCTCGCGCATCAAGAGCGAGTACGTCGAGGAGCCCGACATCAAGAGCGTTACCCTCGGCGCAGTCAACGGCCTGCTCGAATCCATTGATCCCTTCGCCAGCTACCTGAACCCGGAGCAATACAGGCAATACCTCAAGCACGCGGACGGGCGGAAGGCGAATGTCGGGCTCGTCATCGCGAAAAAGTTCGGATACGTGGCGATTGTGGACGTGATTCCGGGGACAGCCGCCTCGCGCGCCGGCCTGGCTACTGGAGACATGATTGAGGCCATCAATGGCGTAGCGACCCGCGACATGCCTCTGGCCTATGCCGAGCTGCTGCTCGGCGGCGAGCCGAACACGTCGGTGGAGGTTTCTGTGTTGCGCATCCGCAACCCGGAGCCGCAGAAGATCACGCTGGCACGCGCGCCAGTTCGCTATCCCGGAGTGCTTTCGAAGGGCCTTCCGGATCAGATCGGGCTGATCGACGTTCCCGCGCTCGACAGCGGCAAGGTGAAGGAAATAGCGGCGGCAGTTCAGCATCTCGAGCGCCAGGGATCGAAGCGGTTCATCCTCGATCTGCGCAGCAACGGCACAGGCCGGCCGGAAGACGGCATCGCGCTCGCCAACCTGTTCCTCGACAAAGGTCTCATCGCGTACGTGCAGGGCCAGAAGTTCGAGCGTCGCAACTACAATGCCGAGTCCGGCGCAGCTGTCACGAAGCTGCCCGTGGTTGTGCTCACGAATCGCGGCACCGCTGGTGGAGCCGAGCTGGCAGCCGCTGCGCTTGCGGACAACAAGCGCGCGGAACTCATCGGGGAACGCACATATGGCGATGCTTCACTGCGAAAGGCGATCACGATGGATGACGGCTCGGCCGTGATCCTTTCTGTCGCTAAGTATTATTCGCCCTCAGGCAAAGCCATTCAGGACAACGCGGTCTCTCCGGCCATTATGGTCGCCGATTCCCTGGCCGGCCCGGATACGGACGAGAACGAAGGTGAAGCCAACGCCCCGCAGGACACACCAAAGAAGGCGGAGGACGACGCCATTCTGAAGCGAGCGATCGAGTATTACTCGAAGGGCAGGACCGACAGGACGGCGCAGGTTCCGGACACGAACGCTGCAAAGCCGGGGGGCCGCGAGACCGGACTGCAGCTCATCACACCCGATGCGCCGGTTCCGCCACCCAGGAAGTAACGGGACAGATGCCGATTTACGAGTACAAGTGCACCAGGTGCGGCGAAGTTTACGAAGCTATCCAAAGCTTTTCCGATGAGCCGCTCAAGACGCATGAGACCTGCGGGGGCGCCGTGCACCGGCTGATTTCGCCACCCGCGCTGCAATTCAAGGGCTCGGGCTGGTACGTCACCGATTACGCTCGCAATTCCAGGAACAAGACCGCCGACGCCGCCGCCGGCGAAAACGGCAAAAAGGGCGAGAGCACGAAAGGCGACACGAAGGCGGAGGGCGGCAAAACCGAAAGCAAACCGGTTTCGAGCTCGAGCACAACGGAAAAGAAATAGTTCGGACCAGCGGTCTGCCGTTTGTCGGCTTCTCGCGCTACCGGCGGCGTCCTGAACTGCGGCGGGACCGGGTCTGCCGGGCCCGGGGATCGGTGACGATGCGTTTCCGCTCTCCCGCATCCGACGACTGCACGGCTGCCGTCAACGGGGAACTCACGGTCCGAATGACGCCCTGGGGCCCGGACCCGCGCTCCCCGTGCAATGTCAGTGTGAGCACCACATCATCGGTTTGGCGAATGTAGTCGAGCGTGCCTCTCTGCACGACGCGCGGATCAACCGGATATCTTTGCACTCGTCCGCCGTCGAGCACTTCGAGCGTGGCCCCATTCGCCTTCCGCACGTATTCCGGCGAGGAATCCCACTGCACGCGCAGCCGGCCCTCGACGTCGCGCGCCTGCAACGGCAGTACCGAGGGCACAGGAGCTCGCCAGAGATCATACCCCGCGGCGCCCGCCACAATCGCGCAGGAACC
>DASSSG010000602.1:0-5151 GCA_035708545.1 Bryobacteraceae bacterium
AGGTGCAGGATCTGAGCGCGAACTATGACGCGTGGATGCTCGCTACAGGAGGTTTCGATGGGCGATTCCTCCCGCCGGCCGGATCCGGCACGTCCAAAGCGCCCGTCAACGGTGCCGTCCTGCAGTCTATTCAGCAGACCAGCGGGGGCGTGAGGTTCGGCAGCACCGTTCAGGTCGCGGGTGAAGCGCTGACGCGTTCGGACAAAGATGCTTCCGCCCTCGTTGATGTCGTGAACTTCTTCACCGGCATGGTGCAGCTCAACCGCGAGCGGCCCGAAGTAGCTCAGTTTGCCGCGGCTCTCGATTCGCTCAAAGTGACTGCGGCAGGTCCGGCCGTGAAGCTCTCGATTTCTATTCCCGAAGCCGATCTCGAGCGCCTCATGGCAGCTCCGAAGCGCGGACCGGGCAGACGCGCCGGCCGCGTGTGACCGGCGACGGCTACAGACCAACGGAACGCACGCGAGTCCGCCGGCTTGCCAAACGTGCGGCGTACGACCGCGCGACCGTGCACGCGATCCTCGACCAGGGCTTCATCTGTCACGTTGCCTTCGTCGTTGACGGCTCGCCTGTCGTGCTTCCGACCGCCTACGGACGAGCCGGCGAGCGCTTGTTCATTCACGGTTCGGCAGCCAACCGGATGCTGAGTACGGCCGCCAAAGGTGTCGACATCGCCGTCGCTGTTACGCTCGTCGACGGCCTCGTACTTGCCCGCTCCGCGTTCCATCATTCAATCAACTACCGGTCTGTCGTTCTTTTCGGAAGGGCGCGGCTGCTGGCCGACCCGGCGGAGAAGAACGAGGCGCTGCGTGTCATCTCCGAGCACATCATTCGCGGCCGCTGGGAGCAGGTACGGCCGCCTTCCGAAAAAGAATTGTCGATGACATCCGTTATCGCGGTGGAGCTCGACGAGGTGTCGGCGAAGGTGCGCACGGGCCCTCCGCTGGACGATGCAGACGATATGGATTATCCGGTATGGGCTGGCGTACTGCCGCTGTTGATGGAAGCAGGCGCCCCTGTGCCGGACGGCGACGCGAGCCACGCCCCGGCAATTCCCGAATATATCCGGAACTACCGGCGGCGCACGTAGCCGCCCATCCCGGCTGCATGTAAGCTGTATGCGTGCATCGACGATACGTGTTTCCCGTCGTTTGTCTTCTGCTGTGCGAGTCGCTTACTGCTCAGCGGAAACTCACGCCGCAGCAGCTCATCGCACTCGCCGATAGAGACAGCCCCGAGTTGGGCAAGGCGCTCATTGAAACCTTCGGGGACGAACTCAAAAAGGGAACGGCCGCGGCCGGTTATCTCGGCGACTTCCTCTGGGCCGTCGAGGCTGCCAGCCGCCCCGCCTTGATCGTTGATGACAACGCGCGTCCCGAGATGCGGCAGGTTCCCGGAACCAACCTCTGGTACGCCGTCGGCAAACTGATCACCGGCACCTCACATCGCTTTCACTACGTCATTGACTCGGCGATTTTTGGCGGCAGGACCGATGTACCGGCCTACGGCGGTGATTCCTATATGCAGGCAGGCGTGCCCCAGGGCAAACTGTCCGAGAAGCTCGTCCACACCAGCAAGCTATACGAAGGGATGACGAGTGACTACTGGATTTACGTACCGGCCCAGTACGACCCGAAGACACCCGCGGCGCTGATGGTATGGCAGGACGGCGAGACTTTCATCAACCGCGACGGCGCCCGCAGGCTGCTGAATGCGGCCGACAATCTGATCCATCAGAAGAGAATCCCGGTCATGATACACGTGCTGATCTCTCCAGGCATGATCGGACAGCGGCGGATGCGGAGCATCCTCTATGACACGGTATCGAACAAATACGTTCGCTTCCTGCGTGACGAGCTTCTGCCCGAGGTCTATGCGAAATACAACATCCGCAAAGACAGCTACAGCCGCGGAATCGGCGGCGCCTCGTCGGGCGGCATCTGTTCGTTCAATGCGGCATGGCATCACCCGGAGGAGTTCAGTCGAGTGATCTCCTGGATCGGGAGCTTCACGAGTATTCAGTGGGATAAACAGACCGGCGTGGGCGGTCATGACTATCCGTTCATGGTTCGTAAGCAGCCGAAGCGGAACATCCGCGTCTGGCTGCAGGAAGGAACCGAGGATCTCGAGAACGCGCACGGAAGCTGGCCTCTGCAGAATCTCGCGATGGCGAATTCCCTGAAGATGATGGATTACGATTTCCACCTCAGCCTCGGCAACGGCACCCATAATTCCGCGCACGGCAGCGCCGAGCTTCCGGCCGAGCTCGTCTGGCTGTGGCGCGGCTACGATCCGGCGAAAACCGAGGAGACGTTCACGATCGACCCCGTCGAAAAGGCCAAACCGCTGTTCCGCGTGAAGCCATACAACCGCGACATCTCGGAATCCGACCCGCGCCCATAGCGCACCCTCCAACCTGCTGCGGCGAACTTCAGTTCGCCGTCTGACGGGTTCGAATATCCTGCAGCACGAACCCCGTTCACAATTATTGAGAAACTTTAATTGTTCCGCGTAGTGCACACAAACTCCGACTACTTACGCTCCCAGTCACTGCCGCCTTCCGCCCTTCGCGATCTCCCGGTTCCACTCGCCCCGCTACCTTTCAAACGTACGGACATGCACCGGAACGGCCGGTGACAGCCGCGCGACTGCGCGCGACCTGTCGCCGGCCTTTTTTCATGTCCGGCGACACACAAACAGGAGGAACCGGCATGGCCACAGCCGCCCAGATCACCGCCAATCAGCAAAACGCCCAGCGCTCGACCGGCCCGCGCACCGAAGCCGGCAAGCAGACCGTCAGCCGCAACGCCCTGGCACACGGGCTCGCGGCAAAGAAGTTCTTTGTCTCGGAAGCCGACAAGGCCGTCTTTGCCGAATTCCGCGAAGCTCTCGCCGAACACTACCAGCCCGCGACCGATCACGAGCGCGCTCTCGTCGGAGAGTTCGTCGAAGCCCAGTGGCGTCTCCGCAACGCGCGCACCATGGAAACCTCATTCCTCGAGATCGCCGTCGAAGAACAGCGCAAGGCCGACTCGACCATCACCGTCGAGCGCGCGCTCGCCCGCCTCTTCATGGACGAAGCCCTGCAAAAGCGTATGCGCCTCCTCATGCGCTATCTGGCCGCGGCCGAGCGCGCCGCCGACAAAGCCCGCAAGCAGCTCGAAGCCGTCATCGCCGAACGCAAGTGCCAGGAAGAGCGCCGCGCGGAACTCCAGGCCATGCTCGCCCTGCACGCTCCTGTCATGACAACAGCGGGCTCACCGGCACCGCTGCCCGCGCCGCCGGCAGATCGGGTTTGTTCTGCACCGCCGCAAAGGTGCTGACTGCAAAGCGCCGTCAACCCCGGTTCGCAGCTGCGCGACTCGCAGCAGGAAGGCGCGTCACCCGCTGATCCTTCCAAAGTTCCTTGTCAACTGAATATGAATGGCCCGCTCGCCGCCGTTCGATCCCGGCCAATACTGCCGAGGGGTTCCGCCGTCGTGGAAAGGCCGGCAAAGCGTGGTTTATGAATGTGGCTGAATGGTCGGTCGAGGAGTGCGGATACTTTCTGATTCGCCGGCGATTTGGCCTGCGGGAATTCAACCAGCCTGTCCGAGCTGCTCGATGACGTCAGGAGGATGCTGAATAGCTACGCATCGGCCGTTCTGGCTCGTGACTTCTGCCTTCCATATCCCGAAGAGGCATCAGGGCGAAACGTTGCCTCGTCGAGCAAGTTGCGGAAGGGCTGGCTGCGCGCCCAGCGGTATACTCGGAAATCGTTGTCCAGTGTCAGTATGTCGCCCGTGCTGAGGGTCTCGGCCATGACGATCAGGCACGCGTCCGCGAAAGCGGCGGGGACATCGGCGTACTTCCGGAGTGCTTTCATTACGTTCGGAGCGTGTTCGGAGATATGGAAGGGAATACGGAACACGTTTCGCTCAACGTTCCGCAGGATGGCCGAAGCCGCGCCATCCAGAGCGCGCGTGAGATAGCAGGCCTCGGCGATGACTGCTTCGCACGTGACCAGGGGACGGTCGAGGTGAACCACTGCCTCGACACAGCGCCGATGAGCGGCTTCGCTGGCATCGAGCAGAGCGACGATCACGCCTGTATCGAGCAAAACCGCCGAGGCTCCGCCCGGGTCCGCTGCCGGTCGGTGGTGTCCTGTCCGGCGTGTCGAGTGCCGCACTACCGGCCAAATCCGCGCAGATGCTTTTTGTTCGAGCCAAGGTCGCTCACGCCGGATGAGAACTCGCCAAGCCCGAAGATCCGCCGCCTCGGCGACCGGCCGTGGCATGCGGCGAGTACAGATATGCCTTCACGCACCACCTGTGAAGGAGTCCACCCGAGTTGTTTCGACAGCCGCTCCAGTTCGCGATCCGTGCGCTCATCCAGACGAGCCTGTACGATTGTCGGCATACCCTGATTGTAATACACACTGCTTCTTGTAATACGATCGAGGCTGAGTTCTCATTCGCGGCCTGGCATCACTCGATTCGGGTCTGGTGTCTTCCTGGCCCTCGGTTGCCAACCACAACTGTGGTATGCCGGATGGGAACGGCAAATGGCGGTCCGCAGTTACCAGCACGGCGTGCCTTCGGGGAAAGGACGAAATGCAGCGGCGTTACAGCACCAGCCGCAACCCGATCTGCATAACGCGCCCGTCATTCAGCGTATTCGTGATCTTCCCGAACGCCGGCGACGTGAAGTTCCTCTGCGGCTCGTCGAACTGCGGGGTGTTCGTCAGATTGTACGCTTCGGCCCTCAGCAGCAGCCGCCACTCGCGTGCGCTCCCCCCATGCCACTGTTTCGTGACTGCTGCATTCAGGTTCGCGATGCCGGATTTGCGGAAATTGTTCCTTCCGATCGAGCCCCGGTGCTCGCCGGGCGTCAGCAGCCTGAACCGCGCCCGGTTGATGATCTGTGTCGACGTGTTTGGATCCCCGACGGTCGATCCCAGGATCGACGCATCGACAACGTGTGGTCGATCGCCGCCGCTGCCGTCCACATTCCCGTAGCCGGGCGCGTCTGAGCCGATGAACAACGTAAACGGAGTTCCCGATTTCACCATCGTCGCGCCTGAGATCTGCCAGCCGTCAAGAAGGAAGCTGGCGGTGCGAATCCGAGGAAGATCGTAGCTGTAGCTGAGCTGCAGTCCATGCAGCGAATCGAAGT
>DASSSG010000603.1:0-6804 GCA_035708545.1 Bryobacteraceae bacterium
TCCATTTCGTACGGCTGCCGATCCTCGAGGGCACGCCGCAATGCTGCCAAGACCCGTTCTTTGTCCTCTGGGTGAATCAGCGCCGCAAATGCTTCGACTGTGCCGTCAAAACTCCCGCGCTGCATACCATGAAACTCATAGATGCGATCGGACCAGACGACCTTGTTGTTAACGATGTCCCAGTCCCAGATCCCGATCCTGCCGGCGTCGACGGCCAGACGCTGCCGTTCTTCGCTCTCGCGCAGCGCCTGCTCGGCAATTCTGCGCTCCGTTACGTCGATATTTACGCCCACCATGCGCACCGGCCGGCCGTCCTCGGCATACAGGAACCGGCCTGCGCCTTCGATGTTCCTCACAGTGCCGTCCGGACGTACGATGCGGAATTCGAACGGCACCTCCGCCGCGCGCGCGTTCATCGCCTCGCGCGTTCGCGCCATGATGTGCGGCAGGTCGTCGGGATGCACTCGGCGTTCCCATGCCTCGATCGTGCCTTCGAAGGAGGCGGGCTCCAACCCGAACAACTGCTCCTGCTGCTCGGTCCAGATGAGGCGGCCGGTCTCAATCTCCCAGTCGAATGTGCCGATCCGGCCGGCGCACGCAGCCAGATCAAGTCGCTCTTCATTCGCTCGAACCGTTTCCGCCGCCGCGTGCTGTTCAGTTGTGTCCCGAGTGGTGCCCAGCATGCGCACAGGCGCACCTGATTCATCGCACACAACCTTCCCAGTCGTGCTGATCCACCGCATCCCGCCATCCGGCCGCAGGATGCGAAACTCGACTTCATAGCCGCCCCTGGCTGCGAGCGCCCCGAGCACGATCCGTGTCACCTTCTCGCGGTCATCAGGGTGAACAAGCGCCACGATCTCCCCTGGGTCGCCGCTGAGCGACTGCGGTTCGAGGCCGTGAATTTCGTAGAGCCGGTCGGACCAGATGACCTGGTTGTGCGCGATGTCCCACTCCCACACCCCGAGTTGCGCAGCCTCCAGAGCCACGCGCAGCCGCGTCTCGCTCTCGGCGAGCCTGGTGTGCGCACGCCGCTTTTCCGTCACGTCTTCCTGCAGGCGCACGAAGTACTTCCTGCCGTCCTGCTCGATCGCGGTCATCCGCGCTTCAGTGAAGAACGTGGTCCCGTCTTTCCGCCGGTTGTGCCGCTCTCCGGTCCACACGCCACTCGCCCTGAGCTGCTCCAGAGCCTGCTGCACACGCTCGTCCCCGTCGCCTGTGGACGCGTCCTGCATGCTCAGATGCGTGCCGATGAGCTCGCCAGGCAGGTAGCCGAACATCCGGTCCTCAGCCGGATTCGTGTACGTGATAACGGCGTCCGCGGTGGCGACGCTTACGCCCTCTGTCATGCTGTCGAGCACGCGCGCCTGCAGGCGCAACGCGGATTCCACTGCCTTGCGCTCGGTGATGTCCTGGTAAATGCTGATGATTCCGGCGACCGTGCCCGCAACGTCATTAACCGGCGCCGTGCTGACGCTCAGCACAATGGCGGACCCGTCCCTGCGCACGCGCTGGATCTCGCGTTCTGTGAAACCAGTCCCGCTGAGGTCCTTTTGTCTCATGAGCACATGCTCGGCGCGTTTTTCCGGCGGAATAAACGGCAGCGGCCTGCCCAGCACCTCCTCGGCGGTCCATCCGAATACACGTTCCGCCGCTGCATTCCAGACGGTTACTGCTCCCGAACTGGTGATGACGACAATCGGCAGCGGCGACGCATCGATAAGCGCCCGTTGCGTCTGCACGGCGTCGCGCAGCTGGACCTCGGCGCGCTTGCGATCCGTTATGTCACGCGTTACGCTGATCAGCCCGCCGCGGATCGGATATACCGTTGCTTCGAACCACTGGTCGTACGGCGCGTAATAGTCTTCCCAGCTGACGCGCGTCTGCTCCCTCAGGGCGCGACGGGCGCTCTCCTCGGTGATGCCGCCCACCAGCTCCGGGAAGACATCCCAGACGACATGTCCGAGGAGTTCATCAGGACTCTTCCGCATCTGCGCGACCGCAGCGCTGTTCAGGTATGTATAACGCCATTCGGTATCAACGATGCTGATGGCGTCGCCGATGACGTCCAGGACTGAGGTCAGAGACGTCGGGTCCGGCTGCGGGACCGGGTGCATCGGCATGATTATGTCACTGCCGGGCTTGTGATTCTCAATCAGAAGTTGAACCTCAGGACCAGCTCGATGAGCCGGCCGCCCGGGTTGTTGGTCCCCGAAACCGTAAAATCGCGATAAGCGCTCCGGGTCTGCCCGAACGACGAACTGATGGCCGTGGTATTCACCTCATTCGCGGCCGATCCCATTAAGAAGTTCGTTATGTTGAACGCGTTCAGGAATTGCGCCCGAAGCTCGATGTCGCGATTCTCTCCCACGCGGGTCTTCTTGAGCAGGCTGAAATCCCAGTGATTCTGCCACGGCCCGTATAGAAAGACCCTCTGGCCGAGCACACCTGCCTCGGTAGGCGGCCCGATATACGGTTTCGACCGATCAAGGTCCGCCAGCGACTTTCCACCTGACTCAAAAGCGGCCAGCGTATTGTCGATCAACTGCTGTGGCAGATAGTACACGATCGTACTCTGTCCCGATCCTGCCACCGGGACCTTCCGAATTGCGACCATTTCCTGCAACTGCCGGCGGTCCAGATTGTGGAGCACGACCCCCGAATCCGCCGAATTACTCTGCGCGCTCGCGGAATTGAAGGTTTGCCGCCCGCTTCTCAGATACAACGGCGATCCCGACTGAATGCGTGTCACACTCGCTATTTCCCAGCCCTCGACGAATCTGCCGAGAGCGCCACTTCGGTTCAGGAATGCCCTTCCGGGCCCGAACGGCAGCTCATAGATCCAGTTCAGTTTCAAGCCATGACGCACATCCCAGGGCGAGGGTCCCTTGTCGAGCCCGGGGTTGCGGAACGTGGTTGGCTGGTTGAATACGACGGAACTGCTTGCGAGCATATTCGACAGCGCCTTCGCGAAAGCATAGCTGCCCTGCAGCATGAGCCCGCCGCTCAGCCGCCGCCGGACTTCGGCCTGCAGCGCGTTATAGGTCGAATGCCCGCTGTTCATAATGAGGTAAGCGCCGCCGTTGAGCACGGCGGGGTTTACCACGAAAAGATTCTCCGGATACCCGGCGGCCGTAAGCCGTCCCATGCGCGTCGCGTTAAACGCAATGCCGTTGGCCACGACCCCGGCTTCGCCCCGCAGTAACTGATTCGCGATCGTAGTGTCGCTCGAAAACCCGAGTGCTGTCTGCAGGATCGGGATATTTCCCTGCCCGGGCAGTCCCTGATTGCCGAAGTTCGTGGAAGCCGCATTCGAGCCACGCGCGATCGCCAGATTCCTCCGCGCGACTCTGAACTCGTCGAGAAAACCATTCTCGAAGATATTCACCTCGTTCAGATTCACCTGCCGCCACAGTCCGGTCCCGTGGTTTCCCACATACCGCACGTCGAGCACCATGTCCCGCGTCAGCTCCCTCTGAATACTGAAGCTCCAGGACTGCACATAACCCATCCGCAGGTCGTCATCGAACTCATTGACGGAGTTCCCCGGCGACACCGGCAGCGGAAAGGCCGGCTTCTGCCGGAAGCTTCGGGAGGGAAAGCGCCCATCGCGAAACCACACGCTTCCCGGCGGCCCGAATTCCGCGGGGAAGTTATCGGGGTTGACCGTCAGGCTGAGCGTCCGTCCCTGATTGGATCCCAGTATGTTGACGAAAGTATTCATTCCTTCGCGCACCGTAGCTATCGAGTAGCCGGAGCGCACGACTGCCTTTCCGCCGCGTCCCGAAAACCACCGCAGGAGGCTGGGGAGCGCGGGCACGCTGTAGACTATTCCGACCGACGGCTGCACGTTTTTCCAGTACGTTCGATACGCCCCGGCGCCCGCTTCCAGAATGTTGAATTGAGGTACAGTACCCGCCAAAACGCCCGGCCTGAACAGATTACCTGTCCCTGAGATGCCGTAGGCGCCCGCCCTGCCTCCGGTTGTCGTATATGTTCCGCTCAGGTTCTCGAATGGAAACTGCACGTCCCACCGAGCACCCACATTGAGCGCGAATCCCGGCCGCAGTCTCCAGTTGTCCTGCAAATACAGCGCGAACTCGCGCTGCCGGTTCCGATCCACTGACGAGACCGCTTCGTACAGCTTCGTCTCCTCGGAAAGCGAGACGGACCTGCCGATATTCGCTACCCTGCCCGTCAGCGCCGAGTACAACGCTGCCGCCTCGTTCCGCTGCGTCGGCGTACTGTTCGGAAAGTTCGTCGTATCGAACAGCGTGGTCGCTCCCGTATTTACCGGATCGTTCGTGGCCACGCTGAAACGCATGGTCGGAATATTCTGCGTGCCTGTCGTCTGCTGATACAGGTTGATCTGGGTGAAACCGCCCCCGAAGGTCAGCAGGTGCGAGTCCCTGAACCACGCAAGGGTCGAGCTGAACTGCTTCACGGGGCTGTTTCTGCGCGACTGGCTGCTGCCGTTATAGGGGTTCGTCAGGTAAGCCGTTGTGCTTGCGGGCAGTGTCATCGTGATGGCATAACCCTGCCATTGCGAGAACAACTCGGGAGTAATCTGCTCGCGAAACAGTGAGTTGCCGCCCGCCAGGCCGAACCGAATTTCGCTCGTGAGCCGGGGCGTCAGGGTTGATCGCAGCGCCGTCGAGCCGGTGAATTTGATCTGCCGCACACCCGCATTCACATCTGTGCCCAGCACCGTGCCGGTGCCCGGCAGGAACGGGATGACGCTGTTCACTCCGTCGGGAATGGAAGTAAACGACTGATACCAGAGAATCCCCTCCAGATGATGCTTTTCCGTGACGTTGTAATCCAGCCGCATTGTCGGGAAGTGCCGTTTGTTGCGAGCCGGCGTCTGGAAATTGAAATCGTTCCGGTTGTAGTCACTGTTGGTGGGCACGCGAGAACGCACCGTCCCCGAGCCTGCGGAAGTGAGCCGCGAGATCAGATCGTAGCTCGCTGCCAGTTGCGGATCGGGCGACGTAGGATACGGGCGCACACTCCCTGGCAGCGTCGGATTTTTCCGCGCCGCAATCTCATACAGATTGACCTCGCTCAAGGTCCGAGTCGAGTCCAGATACGTGAAGATTCCCCGCCGCGCGCTGTCACTCAATATGGTCACCGCGCCTGAGTTATAAACCTGGGGCAATCGGAATTCTTCAAAATTCACAAAGAAGAAGGCTTTGTTGCGCCTGATCGGCCCGCCCAAACGGCCCCCGAATTGATTCAGAATCAGGCGGTCCCGCGGTAGCCGGTCGACTGTATTGAAGTAGTAATTGGCATTCAGATAGTCGTTTCGATGTTGCCAGAACAGGCCGCCATGCCAGGAGTTGGTCCCCGCCCTGGTGACAAATCGGATCTGCGCCGCGCCCTCGCCGAGGCTCTCCGCCCCCGCGGCTGCGGTAACGACCGTGACCTCCTCGACGGCATCGGCTCGCGGCTGGATGCTCGCGAAGAATCCGTCGTCGCTGCGCAGCAGATTGTCCTGGATATTGATGCCGTCAATCGTGATGTTCAGACTGCCCTTGGGCAGCCCGTTTATCGAGCTCGTCCGCGGCGTGCCCGGTGTCGCCGTGCCCGGCTGCGTAACAATCAGCTCCAGCGCATTCCGCGACGTGAACGGCAACTCGACAATCTGCCTCCCGGTGAGCGTGGACGCCACGGTGGCGGTGGAGGTCTGCAGGACTTCCGCCACGCCGGACACCTCGATGACATCGGAGACACTCCCGACCTCCAGCACGAAATTGACGGTAGCGGGCACGCCGACCTCGACCTTCACGTCGGGCGTAACGCTCGTCCGAAATCCCGTTGCTGTCGCGGACACGCGATACACAGCCGCGGGCACCGCCACCACGACGAACTCACCACGTTCATTCGTGGTCGACGCGAACTGCTGGCCCGTGCTGACGTTCGTGACCTGGATCTTCGCGGAAGGAACCAGCGCGCCCGAGGAATCGGTTACAGTACCCTCCAGCCGGCTGGTAGTAACCTGGGCGATGGCGGTCGCCAGACATACAACAACGAATCCGATGCCGGGAAGGCGCTTCCCCATATTGCCGCCCCTTTTCGGTAAAGTGCAGCTATTCTATCGGATTCGCGGCAGGTTCGTGTCGGGCGGATTGCGGGGCGCGCCCTATACTGATCAACAGTGCCTCCTGCCCTCTATCACTTTGTTGAGCTGAGCATCGCTTATCTGCTCGCGCTTCCCATCGGCTGGGAGCGGGAACATGCCGAGCGCAGCGCCGGAATCCGCACCTTCCCGCTGGTTGCCGTCGCCAGCTGTGCATTTGTTCTGGCCACCGAAACAGTGCTGCAAAATCATGCGGAAGGCCGCGCCCGAATTATCGAAGGCGTCATCACCGGCATGGGCTTCATTGGCGGTGGCGCCATTCTCAAGACGGGAGAAGCAGTCCGGGGCACTGCGACTGCCGCCAGCCTCTGGGCCACCGGCGCGATCGGCGTTGCCTGTGCTCTCGAAACCTGGGACGTTGCCGTGATCATGAGCGCGATGACGCTGATCACACTGCGCGTACTCGCGCCTTTCAAAACACCGGATGGGAACCGATAGATCGCGTGCCGGGCGTCTGGCCAGTCCCATTCGGCCAATCGTGATCAGCCCGCTGCATACCCGCCCGTAGAATCCAACCGGTATCAATACTCGCGGTCCTTCTTGATCCCGGGCTGCGGCACGGGATAACGCCCATCCGCGAGCATCTGCAAAGGCGCCGGGCTGTCCGCGGTCAGCTTGTCGACGCCCGGCGCGAATTCGTGCGGGCAGTTCAGCATCTGGTCGTA
>DASSSG010000604.1:0-10840 GCA_035708545.1 Bryobacteraceae bacterium
CAGCAGCAGCCGCTTCGTTTTCGCCGTCTTCGCCAGCCGCCGCTCGAGCCGCTCACGCCGCCGCCGCAGCTCCGGCGTATCCTCGTGCTCGAGCGCCGCCAGTGTCCACTCGAGCGCCATCGCCGCGTTCCGCTCGCGGTGCTCGTAATGCTTCGCGAGCTCCTCAAGCGCCGCCACTCGGAACGGATTCCGGTTTGTCGCCAGTTCGGTGTAAACCTCGACGGCCGCCGTCTCATTGCCCAGCTTTCGCTCGAGACACGCCACGTCCCACAGCGTCCGAAACAACAGATCGTCCCGGACTCCCTTCTCGATTGCGCGCCGGTACAGCGCCAGTGCCGCCGCGAACCGCTCCGCACGATGTAGCCACCGCGCGAGCCCGATCATCTCCGCCGCGTGCGACAACGGCGCCGAGGCCGGGTTGCGGAACGCGAGCGGCACGATCGCCGTCAGACAGGCGAGCGTCAGAATGTCGTTCGCGTTGTGGTGCAGAATGGGCGCGACTCGAAAGGCTTCCTTCGTGCGCAGGTAATCGAAGTAGACATAAGGGATCATTTCGCCCGGCAGATCGCCGTCGCGTTCGAGCCCGAAGATCTGGTTCTCGAGCTCCACCAGGCGGCAGCTGTCGAACCGCAGCTTCCACAGGCGCCGAGCGCCGGCGAGCAGGTCGACGTGCGGCAGCCGCGCGAATGGCGGCCGCGCCCGCGCCATGCGGTAGCGCGTCTCGAGCAGCGGCTGATCGTATGTGCGTCCGTTATACGTGACGAGCACGTCGAATTCCGCCAGATGCTCGGCGAGTGCGTGCAGCAGGCTCGCTTCTTCACAGAGCTCGCGCATGAAAAACTGCCGCAGCCGGAACCCGTCCCGCGTGATCCGGCCAACTCCGACGAGAAACGCATACGTGCCGGAACCGCCCGCGAGACCCGTGGTTTCCGTGTCGAGAAATGCCCAGCGCGTGCACGGAGCAGGAGGAACCGTGCTCTCCGAGATCGCATCGAACAGGTCCTCGGCCATCTCCTCGAGCACGGACACCTCAAAACTGCCGTGCAGCCGGTGGCGCTCCCAGATTCGCTCGGATTCGAAATGGCAGCCGGCGCTGGTATGCACCTCCCGCCCGCTCAGCCACTGCTCCACGTTGTAGCGGACAGGGTTGGGCTCGCGCCGCAGCGCAGGGGCAGCGGCCGCGCCCGCCGGCACAGCATTCGCATACTTCGCGTCCACGCGGGCAATGCGGCGCCGCAGATAGGCGAGCTGTTCCTGAATATCCATCGGTTAGCCGGCCGTCTCGATCGTCTGTGAGACTTCCTCCCACTCCGACATCAGCTCGCCGAGAGCGCGCCTCCGCTCCTCGAGCAGGTTCGTCAGTCGAATCGTCTCCTCAGCGCTGCTGAAATTCGCGAGGCTGGCTTCGATCTGCCCAATCTCGGACTCGGCCCGTGCAATATCGGCTTCAATCACGGCGCACCGGTCCCTCAGCTTCTTCATCTTCATGGGGTTCACACGCGTGTGTTTGTCCCCTCCGCGCGCCGCCGGCATCGGAACATCGGCCAGCGTGGGCGCCACCGGCGCGACGCCCAGATCGAGCGGCTTGCCCGCCTTGCGCCACAGATAATCTTCGTAATTGCCCGGAAAGACCTGTACTTCTCCACTCTCGATCTCGAACACGCGCGTCGCCAGCTTATCGATGAAGTATCGGTCGTGCGACACGAACACCACAGTGCCGGTGAACGCCGAAAGCGCCTCCAGCAGCACGTCTTTGGCGCGGATGTCCAGGTGGTTCGTCGGCTCGTCCAGCAACAGAAAGTTCGAAGGGTTCAGCAGCATCTTCGCGAGTGCGTAGCGCCCGCGCTCGCCGCCCGACAGCACTCCGATCCGCTTGAACACCTCGTCCTCCGAGAACAGAAAGCACCCGAGCAGGCTCCTCAGCTCCGTCTGCGTCCGCCTCGGCGCAGCATCCGTCAAATCGTCGATCATCCGCGCGTCCGGAGCGAGCTCCTTGTACTGATCCTGCGCGAAATAATCGACGGTCACATTATGGCCGAGCTTGTACTCCCCCGAGGTAAGCGGCTCTGCGCCCGAGAGCAGCTTGATCAGGGTCGACTTGCCCGCCCCGTTCACGCCGACGAGCGCGATGCGGTCGCCGCGTTCGATAACGAAATTCACGCCCGAAAATACCAGCTTTTCCCCATATGCCTTCGAAACGTTCTGAAACTCGCCCACTATGCGCCCGCTGGGGGCCGGCTGCGGAAAGCTGAAATGGATGCTCTTCTCTTCGGGCGGGATCTCGATGCGCTCGATCTTGTCGAGTTCCTTGATTCGGCTCTGAACCTGCTTCGCCTTCGTCGCCTGATAGCGGAACCGGCTGATAAACGCTTCGAGCTGCTCGATGCGCTCGCGCTGGTTGCGGTAGGCAGCCTCGAGCTGCTCCCGCCGCTCGGTCTTGAGCTGGATGTACTTCTCGTAATTGCCCGGGTAGAAGTGCGCTCGCCGGTTCCAGAGCTCGATGATCCGCTCCACCGTAACGTCGAGGAAGTAGCGGTCGTGCGAGATGAGAACGAACGCATGCGGGTACGACGACAGGTAGTCTTCCAGCCAGTTCCGCGCTTCGAGATCCAGGTGATTCGTCGGCTCGTCCAGCAGCAGCAGATTCGGCTTCTCGAGCAGCAGCTTTGCGAGCGCGATCCGCATCTGCCACCCACCGGAGAATTCCTCCGTGCGGCGCGTCCAGTCTTCCCTGGGAAAACCGAGACCGTTCAGCACCGTCCCGACCTGAGCCTCGATCGCATAACCGTCACGGCCCTGAAACTCGGTCTCGAGACGGTGGAAACGATCCGCGACCGCCGTGTACTCGAGCGTGGATGGGTCGAGTTCCGCCATCTGGCGCGTCAGCGCCTCGAGTTCGCGCTCGATCTCCTGCAGGCCGGCAAAGACGGTCATGCACTCCGCGAAGACGGTGCGACCCGAAAGCGTAAGTCCGTCCTGCGGCAGGTAACCGGCGGTAATGCCCTTCATGACGCTCATCGAGCCGTAGTCCAGGCTCTCGACCCGGGCGAGGATCTTCAGCAGGGTTGACTTGCCGGTGCCGTTCGCGCCAACGAGGCCCGCGCGCTCCTTCGGCGTGACGAGCCAGTTGAGGTCTTCAAACAACAATTTGGGGCCGAAACGTTTCCCGGCGCCGGAAAACTGAATCACTTCTTCTATTGTCTATGGACCGCCGCGGCGGATAATCCGGCCCGGAAGCGCCGCGTTCGGCGTATCGTCTTCGACCACGGGAACGCCGTTGACGAACACCCAGTCGAAGCCCTCCGAGTACGCGTGCGGCTTCGCGTACGTCGCTTTGTCTTCGACACGCGCCGGATCGAACAGCACCAGATCGGCGGCAAATCCCTCCCGCACCAGCCCGCGCTCGCGGAACCCGAACGTGCGCGCCGGCAGCGATGTCATGCGCCGGATCGCATCTTCGAGCGTAATGACGCGCCGCCGGCGCACGTACTCGGCCAGCACGCGGGCGTTCGTCCCATAGGAGCGCGGATGCGGGACCCCGAGCCCGAATTCGCGCACCCCGCCGTCGCTCGCAATCGCCGTGTGCGGATAGCGCAGAATGCGGTCGATGTCCGCGTCGCCCATCGTGTGATACACCATCTGCACGCGGCCGCCATCCATCGCGAGGATCAGATCGAGAATCGTCTCCGCCTCCGCTTCCGGCGTGCGCGGCCGCCCCTTCAGCACGTTGATCTCGCTGATGGTCCTGCCCTCGAGCGTTGTGTCTGGCCGGAAGGTCGCGACCGTCGCATACGAATAGTCCTGCTGTCCTTTCCGCTTCAGGCCGTCCAGCATCTCCGCGATGATCCGTGCGCGCGTCTCCGGACTCGAGAGCCGCTCCACGATCGCTTTGTTGCCGTCGGCGAGCGCCCATGAGGGCAGCGTCGTGCTCAGCGTCGTGCTCGACCGCTCATACGGATATTGATCCACGACGACGTCGACTCCCTCGCGCCGAAACTCCTCGATCAGAGCGACCGTCTTTTCGCTCATTCCCCAGAGGCTCTTTGTGTCGATTTTGAAATGCGAGATCTGCACCGGCAGACCCGTATCGCGCCCCACGGTCGCCGCTTCCGTGATCGCCTCCATCACTCGCGGGCCCTCGTTTCGGATGTGGCTCGCATATACTCCACCGTGCTTCGCCGCCGCGCGGGCGAGCGCGATTACCTCGTCCGTGTTCGCGTAAGTACCCGGAACATAGATCAGTCCCGTCGAGAAACCCACCGCCCCGTCGCGCATCGCCTGATCGACGAGCGACTGCATGCGGTCCATCTCCTCTGGCGTCGCCTCGCGTTGCGCCGTACCGATCACGGCCGAGCGGACGGCATTGTGCCCAATGAGAGAAGCGATATTTATGCCGATGCCCGTGCTCTCGAGCTGCCGGAACCATGCCGCCAGATCTGTTTCCGAGCCACCGCAGTTTCCGGTAACCACGGACGTGACGCCGTCGAGCAGGTAATTGTCCGCCCGCGGGACCTTCTCGATTCCCTGCTCGATATGCGTATGCACGTCGATAAAGCCCGGCGCGAGCACGCGTCCCGCCGCGTTGATTGTGCGCGCCGCCTTCGCTTCATTCAGCCGCCCGACCGCCGCGATCCGGCCGTTTGCGATCGCCACGTCGCCGCGGAACCACGCATTGCCGGTCCCGTCGATCACGCGAGCATTCCGGATCAGCAGGTCGTACTGCGGCATCTGCGGCCAGGCGCCACGCAGGACGACAAGCGCAAGGATGAGAATGCGCACCATGGCCGAGCATCGTATCATGTGCTGCGGATGCCGCCTCACGTTTTCATCCGGGCCAACAGGTACAGCCCGGACAACCCGAACAACGCATCCGGCGCCCACGCGGCCAGTTGCGGCGGCAGCTGATTTACATAACCGACCTGCTCGAATAACTGGCTTACCGCCCAGTACGCGACGGCGATCCCGAAGCTGATGCCGACGCCGGCAATCGCCCCCCGTGTCCCGACCAGAAACGCGAATGGTACCGACAGCAGGGCCATAATCGCCGCGAACAGCGGGAGTGAAAACTTCCTGTGTAACTGTACCTGAAGCCGCACCGTGTCGAAACCGCTCTGCCGCAGCTCATCGATATAAGCGGCGAGTTCGGGCGGGTTCATCTGCTTGTCCTGCTTGACCTCCTTGAGGAACCATGATGGTGGCTCGTCCAGGCCGCGAAAACTCGCCGCCTCCCGCTCGAATGCCTGCGAGTTGGTGATGCGATCGTCCGTCAGCTCGCGAGCCCAGCCGTTTTGAAACACCCACGAGTTCAGAGATGCCTCCCAGCGGGCACGCTCGGCCGATATGTGCCGCTTCAGGCGGAACGTCTGCGGGTCGAGCTCAAAGACGTTCACCCCGAGCATCACGTTCTCCGCCGCTTCAAAGTACTTATAGTTGTAAATTCGCGACCCGCGTCCGAAAATCCACCGGCGATCGGGCCGCAGATAGGTCTGTGCCGGTCTCCCTTTGATCTGGTTGCGTATGCCGTCCTGTATCACGTTGGCGCGCGGAATCCATGTGTAATCGAAAGCGAACAGCAGCGCGCTGAGCAGGCAGCTCGTCAGCAGCACCGGAACCGAAAGCCGGTACAGGCTCACGCCGCAGGCCTTCATCGCCGTGACTTCATTACTCTTCGTCAGAATTCCAAATGTCACCAGCACACCGACCAGCACGCTGATCGGCGTGAGAACGTAGATGAGCTGCGGGGTCAGGAATAACAGGTAAGTAGCGACCAGCGACATCGGAATGTGGTTCTTCACAATATCGCCGAGGAGGTCGAAGAACGTAAACACGTGCGTCATGAGCACGAAGCTCACAAGCAGCACGCAGAAGTAGTAGATGAAGCTGCTGAGCACGTACGTATCCACGAGCGCGGGCACCAGCGGCAGCGACTTTGTAAGGCCGGCGCGCGCTGCCGCCGGCGCGGTGCGCAGCCTTCCACGCAATCTCCCAACCAGCGCGCCAATGCGCAAACGGACCGCTCCGATCGGATCGAGATCGCCCGGTGCTTCCATGCGCCACAGCAGGACAGCGGCTGCGAACGCGAGCACCATATTCGGCAGCCACACGGCCACGCCCGGAGGCACACGGCCCTCGCGAGCCAGACCGATCAGGCTGATCAGTGTCATGTAATAGACCAGAGCGATCAGCACCGTCAGCACGAAAGCCGACGAGCGGCCCCCTTTGCGCGAAGAAACCCCGAGCGGCACACCGGCCAGGCCGAGCAACACGCACGCGAGCGGCAGTGCGAGCCTCTGGTGCAGCTCGATACGCGCATTAATCGCATCCCGGCCCCTGGTCTCGCGAACAGCGCGCAGCAGAGGGCCCGTGTCCATCTCGGTGAACTGCAGGCGCGGTCGGTATGCGGCCGGACGGTCTGCCTCGAGGATCTGGTCGCCGACCGGAAAGGAACTGCTGTAGTAGTCCGCCGGCAGTTTTCCCGAGTAATGCAGGGCGCCTCTGATCAATGAAAGCTGGATCCGGTTCCGCCCGAGGTCGGGCACCGCGATTGCCTCCGCCGCCACCGTGATTAGCGGCCCATCGCCCGGCTCATGGGTCCCCGATCCCGGAGGTCGTTTATCAGGAGGCGTGATGTCCGCGAGAAAAACATTGCGCCAGCGCACCACCTGACCTGCGACCACGTCGCCGACGTACAGAATGCGATTCGGAAAGCGCTCTTCGAAGATGCGCGGCTGGATCTCGGCCGTAAGCTGCGCGGCAGCGAGCTGGTTCACCACTTTGTACCGCTGCCGGATGGACCAGGGTGTCAGCCACACCGATGCCGCCGCCGTCAGCAGCAGCGCCACCGTGCTGATCGTCATCACCGGAAGCAGCACCCGGCGGCTGGACAGGCCCGCGGCACGCATGGCGGTGACCTCGGAATCCCCTGACATCCGGCTCATCGTGAGCAACACCGCTACCAGCACCCCGACAGGAATCGTGAACGTGAACGCCGGCGGCAACAGCAGCGAGAACAGCCACGCGATCGTCTTCGGCGGGGCCGAGCTGCGGACGAGAAGCTCGAATAATGGGCGCACCCGGTCGAGAAACAGCACGAACGTGAACAGCGCGATGCCCAGCAGCGCGCTGGAAGCTATATCGCGCAGGATTCGCCGGCCGAGAACTCCCATCGCTGCAGTTCCAGTGTAGTGTAGTCTCGGGGCTGGAAAGCCAGGCGAGGCCGGAATTGTCAATCGATCCGGTCGACAGGGGTGCCTGGGCCGCCGCTGCGATTCACGAGGCGGGTGAGTCTGCCCTGGACGTCAGCGAAACAGCTGCCCCGCCGATCGGGCCACGCCTGCAGATTCTCTGCCCACTCGCAGTAGCTGGTTCTGCCCTATCGGCGGCGGGGGAACCACCGGTGCCCGCAGCAACTCATCCTGCGGCAACTCGAGTTCGACCTCATCGAACAGCAGCGAAGGTGCGATCACCGATACCGGCGCAACATACTGTGCGCCGCCCATGAGCGCGAATGGGGCGAGATTGTACAAAAAGTGAAACACGGCGCGGTCGTTCGAGGCTGCGACTATATCGCGAAGCGCCCGCGTCCCGAAGTTCCGAAAACGCAGGCCGCGCACAAGCTCCTCTTTGCCGTCGAGGTACACGCGATAGACCAGGAGCGGTGTGCTGATCGGCCGCGCGGAGCTGCCGCTCTGCTGGCTGGCTGCGGCAATCCGCCGCAGTTCATCCAGCGCCGCCGATGATGGATAGTCCATCTTGCGAACGATGATCCCGTACGCTTTGTCCGCGCGCGCGCACAATTCGAGCAGCTTCTTCCGCAGATCCTGCCCGCTTACACTCTCCGACGCCGTGACGATCAGGTTCGAGTACGCGGCGGTTTTCGCGCCGAAAGCACCCGGCAGCCGCGCACGGCCGTTCGAGGCACTGAAGCCCCGAACCGGCTGCCGCGTGAGCATCATATCCCGGAGCACGCCCTTCTCCACCACGCTCACCGGTCTTGCCGGTACGCCCTCTTCATCAACTTCGTAGTCGCCGAGCAGCCGCTGGCCTTCCGCGCTCGTCCGCGTCGGATCATCGACAACGTTCAGGAACTCCGGCATCACCCGTAATCCCACGCGCCCCTCGAGATCGCTGGCTCGGAAAGGTGCCGGCCGGCCCGGCTCGCTGACGGGACGCCGCGTGAGCGCAAGCTGGGAGCCGAACAGCTCGGCCATAATCTGCGGACCGGCGACTCCCTCGAACAGCACGGGACCGGTATAGGCCTCGCCGCGGGGCGCTGCCGCCATCGCTCGCACCCCCTCGGCAAGCTGCACGACCGTCCGGCGAATCTGGTCCTCCGAGGGAAGTGCTCCCGGTTCGCGCGCCTCGATCACCTCGGCATCGCGCACGTACGCCGAATCCACGGCGCGGGCCTGTGCTCGAATTTCGATCCATGCCAGATTCTCCGGCACCCGGACACGGGTTCCTTCCGAGTTCGCCAGATAGCGCGTCGACTGGCCGGACTGGAACGACACCCCGGAAGCCACGATCTCCGGATAGGCCGCAAATACAGACGACCAGGCTCGCACCCGGCGTGTCCAAAGCTGCTCATCGACACCAAACGGGTGGCTGCGCTGGATGACCTGTACCGGATCAGCCTTCCACATATCGGCAAGCGTCTCCGGCTGCGTCACCTGCTTCAACGCCGATCGCTTCCGGCCGATTGCCTCAGCGGCCGTCTTGTATGCGCGGTCGGTCGCGAGCCACCAGCTTCGCCGCGTACTCGCGTAGTCGTCGTCGATCGGCAGCCGGTCGGGATCGTACCGCGTGCCGCTGAAGAAGTCGCTGAAAACGTAATTGCTGTTGTCGAAAGCATAATCGCCGGCTCGTACGCGCACCGAAGGGAGGCGCACGTGAGGGTTGTTCGACGTGATCACCGCGCCGAGCGAGGCCTGCACGCCAAAGCTGTGCAGGTCGCTCGCTCCGTATTCGATGAAGTACGGAGCGTCAAGGCTGCTGATGCGCAGCGTGCGCGAACGCTCGAGCTCATCGCTCATCGCCTGGAGCAGCACATCGCTTTGAGGCTGATCTGCCGCCGCGAGCGCCGCCGCGAGCGCCGCACTCACAACCGCAACGAGGCAGCCAGACCGAGCGGCGGCGGCCACCCATCGGTGCCACTGCCGGTTCATTCCGAACTCCGCGCCGGCATCGTCGGCGGCGGCGGAAGCAACGGCGGATTGTCGCGCGCCCGGTCCTTCTTCTGAATTTCGATCTCGGAAACGAGCATCGCCGGCGAAACCGCCGAGACCGGTATGTTCCCCGATTCCGCTCCGCAGTACCCGTTGAAAACCTCCGCCTTGTCGGACGTGGCCATGATGCGAGCAAAGCTCGCGAGCGGAGTGCCCACGATGTCGACACCACGAACGAGTTCGTCCGGCCGGCCGTCCGGATACACACGGTAGACCACCAGCGGAATCACCGTGAACGCCTGCACGCCGCGGCGCTGTGTGGTGGTGAAGCCGCCCGTAATGTCGCGGAAATAAAAGCCGTATGGCTTGTTCTGCCGCTTGATTTCAGCGATCAGCAGTTCGCGGAGTCTCGCCTCGGGAACCTGCCGGCTCGATTCGACAATCAGGTTCGACTGCCGTGACACCACTTCCGCGCCGGGCTGCCGGCGGCCGTGCCCATTCGACCGCGGGAAGCTCTTCACCGGAGACCGCGACATCAGAAACGTGCGCAGCACGCCTTTGTCAACGACGGTTACGGGACGCGCTCGGACTCCCTCATCGTCGTATGAATACTGGCCGTAGAGATCGACACCACCCAGCTTCCGCCGCGTGGCATCGAATACGACCGAGAGAAAGTCCGGCAGGACCTGCGATCCCGGGCTTTTCGTGAAGGTCTGCCCTTCGCTCTCGTCCTTCTGGCGATGGCCCTCGATACGGTGGCCGAAGATCTCGTGGAAAAAGACGCCGGAAGCGCGGCCCGACAGGATCGCAGGCCCGACGAACGGATCGACAACCGGCGCATCGATCAGCGCTTTCAGATCCGTGCCGACACGGCGGACAGCGGCCAGAACTTCGGCATCGCCAGCCAGCCCCGATGGATCCTCCGCTTCGAAGCTCGCGGTCGTCGCGAGATCCATCCCGTCCGGCGCTTTGCCCTGCGCCGTGAGCACGATCCGCGCGAATCCACGTCCGTGCCGGAGACGCGTGCCTTCTGTCGTGACCAGATGTTTCGTTTCCTGCTGAAACATGATCACGACACTCGAGGTGAGCACGCCGGAGTGGCGGCCCAGCTCGGCCGACCATTTGCGCGCTTTCGCTGCCCACTGCTCGATCGGAATAGCCCGCCTGCTGACCGGTTGAATGTCGACGATGGGCTGCTCGGCCGAGAAATCGTCTGACGTATCCTCACTCGCGACACTCAGCTCGCGGCTGGTCCTGAGATTGGACAGGCGTTGCGAAGCGAGACGGTAGGTCTGGTCGGTTTCGAGCCAGAGGCGCCGCTGGATGGCGGCTCTGTTGTCTTCGACCGCGATAAGCGATGGCGATGTGAACCGAGCACGCTCGCCGCGGATCACATGGTAGTTGTCGAACTTCGGTGTGCCGACGCGCACCGTCACGTCGAGGATGCGGCTGCGGTTCCGGTCCCGGCTCTGCACCGCGCCGAATGCTGCCGAGATCACGGTGGCATCGAGATCAACCACCGAGTAAGCCATGAAATAGGGCGCGGGGTCCCCGGCTTTCAGCGCCGTGAAATTGCGGTTCAACTCTTCGGAAAGAATCTCGAGCAGAGGTGACGTGTCCGCAAACGCGGGCGGAATGGCAAGCAGCATCGCCGCCGCCACAAGAACTAACACGCA
>DASSSG010000605.1:0-4040 GCA_035708545.1 Bryobacteraceae bacterium
TTACTACATCACACACACCCCCGCCGACGGCGTGCCGCCGTGGGATTTCAACGCGCCGGCTGAGAGCCGGAAGCTGCTCGATACATCAGCGGCGGCCATCGCTGCTTCCGGTTTGCTGCGGCTGTGCCGGCTGATTCACGATCCGGTCAAAGGGCACTTCTACTGGACGACCGCAATCCGAATCCTGCGGACTTTGTGCGAGAAGTACCTCGGCCGCGACGTTGATCGCTGGGAAGGCATCCTCCGCGGCGGCGTGTATCACTACCACAAAAATCTGGGTGTGAACGAATCCGTGATGTGGGGCGAGTACTTCTTCGTGGAGGCGCTCGAGTCGGCGCTCCAGCAACTGAGTCCGTAGCGCGTGAATCGCCGCGATTATCAGAACCTCGCGCTGGAGCGCATTGAGGGCGCGCGCGTGCTGCTCGCAGCGGGGCGGTACGGAGCGTCGCACTACCTTCTGCTGACCATCCACCGTTACGCTCTTGCCTGCCAGCCTAGTCTCTGCTAGGCTAGTGACTACTAGATTAGTGAACACTAGTCTGGCTGAGTCACTGGTGGCCGCTACACCGCCACGCGGGCACCTACCCGATGCAAGAGAAACTCACAAGTACTTCCAGGCAAAGACTTTCTTCCCCGCAACGCAGGGCGGCGATCCTCAACGCCGCGCTCCACCTTTTTGCCGAAAAAGGCTTCCGAGGAACAACCACCCGCGAGCTCGCCGCCCGGGTTGGCGTCTCCGAGCCCGTCCTTTACGAACATTTTCGAGCCAAAAGCGACCTGTATACCGCGATCATTGATGAGAAGTCCCGGCGCGCCCGCGAGATGACCGGTGACCTCACGGAACTCGAGGGCCGCACCGACACTCGCGGTTTTTTCGAACACCTCGGTCTGGCCATCATCCGTTCGATGGAGAGCGACCCGCTGTTCACGCGGCTGCTGCTGTTCAGCGCGCTCGAAGGCCACGAGCTTAAGGATCTTTTCTACGAACGCCACAGCTCCGCGTTCATGGCTTCCGTCACCGGATATATCGAGCGCCGCATCGCCGAGGGCAGCATGCGGGCGGTGGATCCGATGATCGCCGCGCGCGCATTCTTCGGCATGATCGCGCATTTCTGCATCAGCAGCATGATCTTCAACTGCGCGCGCTGCGACACGCCGCGCGAGCAGGTCGTAAAGACGATGGTCGACATCTTTCTGTCGGGCGTATGCACGAAACCGGAGGTTCAACAATGAAAGACAACGAGCGCCCGTTGGCAACCGGAGCGCGGGATTTCATCCTGTCCCGCAAAACAGGACTCATCATTGCATTGCTCATGCTTACGGCCGCCTGCTCGCGGGACCGGAAAGCTGTCGAGGCCGCTGCGCCGAAGGCTCCTGAACCGATTGCAGTGCGCACAGCGCCGGCGGAAGCGCGCGTTATCGACCGCACGATCGCGGTCACGGGTTCGCTGAACCCGGATGAGACGGTGACTGTCAGCTCGGAGGTAGACGGACGCGTGTCGCGCGTGCTGGTGGATTTCGGCCAGCAGGTCCGCCAGGGTCGGGTCGTCGTCGAGCTCGACAAGCAGGAGCTCGCGCTGCAACTGCAGCGCGCCCAATCCGCGCTTGCGCAGGCCCAGGCTCGGCTGGGTATGGATGCTTCGGCCAGCGGCTCCGCGACCACGGCCGCAATGCGGCAGATGCAGGCGCAGATGGAGGACGCCAGATCGCGATATGAGAACGCGAAGAAGCTCGTGGCGAGCGGCGACATTTCGCAGGAGCGATTTGTCGAGCTGGAAAAGGCCTACCGAGCCCGCGTTGCCGCTTACGAAGGCGCACGCGACGAACAGAACACGCAGGTTGCCGGCCTCGACGGTCTGCGGGCGGAACTCGCTCTCGCCCGGAAACGGCTCAACGACGCGACTGTGCGTGCGCCGTTCTCCGGCACGGTTTCGCAGAAGCTGGTGGCGCCCGGCCAGTACACGAAGGCGAACACGGCGATGCTGACCATCGTGAAAACGAATCCGATGCGGCTGCTGGTCGACATTCCGGAAACTGCCACCGGCAACGTGCGTGTCGGCACGATGCTGACGTTCGCGACCGACGCCGCTCCGGGAGCGCGATACAACGCCGTGATACGGCAGCTAAACCCGGCACTCGATCCGAAATCGCGGTCGCTCACGGCGGAAGCGCGCCTCACATCGAATGATGCGCGGCTGCGGCCGGGCATGTTCGTGCAGGTCGAGCTGGTGCTCGCGAAGAGCACCGAAGTCGTGGCGGTTCCGAAACAGGCGATCTACAACGTTGCCGGATTGAACAAGATGTTCGTCATCCGCAACGGCAAGGCCATGGAGGCGAAGATCACGCCGGGCCAGGATCTCGGAACATGGATCGAGGTTCCGCGCGAAGCGGTTAACCCGGGAGAACAGGTCGCCGTGAGCGGGCTCGCCAGACTGGTGAACGGAGTCCCGGTAAGCGCCACCGCCGCAAACACGAAAGGCTGATCAGAATCCCATGCAGAAACTGGCTGATATCTGCATCCGCCGTCCCGTCTTCGCCACGATGCTGATCATGGCGCTGGTGGTGCTCGGCTTCGACGCATACCGCAAACTCGGCGTAGACCTTTTCCCAAAGGTCGACTTCCCCATCGTCACCATCACGACGACGCTCCGCGGCGCTGCTCCGGAAGAAGTTGAGACCCAGGTCTCCAAACGCATCGAAGAGGCCGTCAACACGATCAGCGGCATCGACGACCTGAGGTCGATTTCGGCCGAGGGTGTCTCGACCGTGATAGTTCAGTTCCTGCTCGACAAGGATCCGGAGGTCGCCGCTCAGGAAGTGCGCGACAACATCTCGCGGATTCTCCCGCAGCTGCCGGCCGACGTGGATCCGCCGGTGGTCGAGAAGCTCGCGACCGACGCGTCGCCGATCCTGAATGTTGTCGTTTCTTCCCCGCGCGACCTTCGCGAAACGACCAAAACGGTAGATGACCAGATCAAGAAACATATTGAATCTCTGAAGGGCGTTGGGCAGGTGCGATTCGTCGGTGACCGCGAACGTCAAATCCAGGTCTGGCTCGACGGTCAGAAGCTTGCTGCGTATAACCTGAACGTCGAGCAGGTCCGTCAGGCGCTCGTTGCGCAGAATGTCGAGATTCCCGGAGGCCACATCGATCAGGGCCAGCGCGAAGTTGCGTTGCGCACGCTGGGCCGGATTACAAACCCGGCAGACTTCGGCCGCATCGTCGTTGGTACCGTCGGCGGCGCACCGGTACGCATCAACGACATCGGCCGCGTGGTGGACGGTTATGAAGAGCCCCGATCGCTCGCGCGTCTCGACGGCGAGCCCGCGGTTCTGCTGGAGATCCGCAAACAGGCGGGAACCAACACTCTCGACGTCATCCATCGCGTAAAGGAACGCATCGCCGAGCTGCAAAAAGCCATACCGGCCGATTACCGGATTACTTACACTCGCGATCAGTCGCGCTTCATTTCAGAATCCTTCCACGCGGTGCAGGAGCACCTGATCATGGGCGGCCTGTTCGCGGCGGGAATCGTATGGGTGTTCATCCGGAGCTGGAGGTCAACGCTGATCGCGGCGGTCGCCATTCCGACCTCGATCATCGCCACGTACACGCTGATGAACGCCATGGGGTTCACGCTGAACCAGATCACGATGCTCGCGCTCGTGCTGATGGTCGGCATCGTCATCGACGACGCGATCGTGGTGCTCGAGAACATCTTCCGGTTCATGGAAGAGAAGAAGATGACGCCCATGGAGGCGGCGCTCGCCGGCACGCGCGACATCGGTCTGGCCGTGCTCGCGACCACGCTGAGCCTGGTGATTATATTCCTGCCGGTCGCGATGATGAGCGGGATCGTCGGCCGGTTCATGTCGAGCTTCGGCTACACGGCTGCGTTCGCCATTATGGTGTCGCTGCTCGTCAGCTTTACGCTCACCCCGATGCTCTCTTCGCGGTTCCTGAACCAGAAGGAAGTCGAAAAAGACGAGCACACCAAAGATTCAGGTTTGTTCCGTCATATCGCGAAGCCTTACGAACG
>DASSSG010000606.1:0-3529 GCA_035708545.1 Bryobacteraceae bacterium
CTCGGTGACGAGCAGCCGCCCGACTGGCGCGGCGTGATGCCCGACGCCGATGATCCCAGCCATGACGAACCGCGCACGCAGGCGCTGTGGGGCAATCTGATGGGCGGCGGCTCCGGCGTCGAGTGGTACTTCGGCCACAAGTACCCGCACATGGACATCAACTGCGAAGATTTCCGGTCGCGCGACCACATGTGGGACCAGACCCGGTACGCGCTCGACTTCTTCCGCCGGCATCTTCCGTTTTTTGATATGGAGCCGGATAACGATCGGGTCAGCGGTGCGAAGGACGCGCGGCTGCTCGCTCGTGCCGATGACGTCATCGCCGTGTATCTGCCCGCGGGCGGTGAAGCTTCCGTGCGCCTCGGCTCCGGCAGGTACTCCGTGCGCTGGTACAACCCGCGAACCGGCGGCGAGTTGGTGTCGCGCCCGGCTCTCACTGGTCCCGGAGTGAAGCCGCTCGGCCAGCCTCCGCATGATCCCGACAGTGACTGGGCAGTGCTGATTAAGAAAATGTGATATATCCGTCAGCTTTATCGTATTCTGAGAAACGATTCGTTGTGCAGCTGCACTAACCTCCGGAGGATTTGCTTCTGATGAGAATCGTCTTTGTAGGCGCAGCCGCGTCGCTGTCCGCCTGCCTGACCCTGTCGGCCGCGGTGATTACCCGGTACGACGACCGCGCAAGGTTCACCGCGGAGACTGCTGCTTCCAGAAGCACAATAGATTTCGACAGTGTCGCCAATGGTCAGTGCGTAGCGCTGCCCAGTGCTGCCGGTGTCACCGCCAGCGGCGTGAACTTCAATGGGGGCGTTGCGAGATTGACGAGCAGTGGCGCCTGCTCGCCGCCCCTGCGGCTGTGGGAAGGCTACGTACTGACTGCACGCCTGCTCGCTCGCGGAACGGGGACCACTCCGGCGCTGACGGCGACGCTGCCGGCGGGCGTAAACGCAGTCGGATTCCAGGTCGGGCTGAACGAGGACCTGGCATCGAGCACGGTCGAGGTGGTGGTTTCGACGTCGGATGGCGACCAGCAGACCTTTACGGTCACAACCACGCAAACCGGCACGGGGAGCGATCGGCGAATCCAGCCAACTTTTGTCGGTTTCACCGCCAGCCGCAACATCACTTCCGTTCGCTATCGGGTTCCGGCCGTCGACGATGCCATACTCGTCCTGGACAACTTCATCTTCGGGGAACTGGCAGCGCCGGTTATCAGCTCCACAAACGGAGTTCTGAACGGCGCGAGTTTCACCGGTTCGATCGGGCCGAACTCCTGGGTCAGCATCTTCGGCCAGCGGCTGTCGGCCGGCGCGTCGCGTCTTTGGCAGGGCAGTGACTTCTCGGGTTCCCGGCTTCCAACGGCTGTCGAGGATATCAGCGTCACGATCAACGGACGTCCCGCTTACGTGGCGTACGTCAGCCCGGGTCAGTTGAACGTCCTGACGCCCGCCGACCTGCCCGAAGGGCCAGCGACAGTTCAGGTGATGCGCGGCGCGTCTCGGAGCAATACCTTCGCGATCACCATCCAGCGCGTAGCGCCCGCACTCTTTATGTTCGACGCCGAGGCGCGAAGGTACGTCGCGGCCAATCACGTCAACGGAACCCCTGTCGGCAAGACGACGCTGTATCCCGGCGTCAGCAGTCCCGCGGCTCCCGGCGAGATCATCACGCTCTGGGGCACCGGCTTCGGCCGCACCGACCCGGCAATTCCAGCCGGTGAGATCGTAAGCACTGCTACCCGGCTGATCGTCGCTCCCGTGGTCACGATCGGCGGCGCGACAGCCGACGTGCAGTTTGCCGGCCTGACAATCGCCGGCGTGTATCAGTTCAATGTCGTGGTGCCGCCGACGCTCGCCAGCGGCGACCATCAGGTCTATATACAGGTGGAAGGCGCACGCACGCAGGACAACGCGTTCCTGACCGTCCAGCGCTAGCTGGAAGCAGGAGCTTCCTGGTCGCGCACATATCCGAGCTCCTGAACCGCGCGCGGGCCTGACGGATGACGGTGGTAGGATGTCTTCTGCTTTTATGGCAAGGAGCAGAGAACCGTACCGGAACCGCATCGAGCTGCTGCAGGGCACTCTCGACATGCTGATTCTGCAGACGCTCAACTGGGGACCTCGGCACGGCCACGGCATCGGACAGGCCATACGCGCGAACTCGAAGGAGATGCTGCAGATCGAGCACGGCTCGTTGTATCCCGCCCTCCACCGTCTCGAGAAGAAGGGCTGGGTCGAATCCGAGTGGAAACTGTCGGAGAACAACCAGCGAGCGAAGTATTACCGGCTGACGGCCAAAGGCACGAACCAGCTCGTTGCCGAGCAGTCGAAATGGGAGCTGCTGGTCCGGACGATCACCCGGATCATGCGGCCGAACACACCGTGATCCGGTCCCATTAACCGTGAAATGAAGAGAGGCCAGGCAGAAAAACTGAGAGAAACCGCCGCTTCGACCACTAAGGAAATGGCGGGAGGTCAGGCAAGTCAGTGGGGGCAGCGGCGGTACTGATCGGTTGTACGAATCTTACGGAGGCAATGTGCCGCCTCCTGCTCGAGCAGGGCGCCACGTACGTGGGCATAATCAGCGGCGATATCGAAGGCCTGTGTGCCCCGCGCGAGCGGCTGGCCGATTCCCGCGTGATCTCGCTCCATGCGAACCTCGGCCGCCGCGAACAGGTCGAAGCGGCACTGAAGGTCTTCAGGGCCAAAGCGGGCCGCGTGGACATGATCGTCAACAGCGCCGCTCCTCTCTGCTGCATGGGTGCCGGCCGGCCGCCGCGCTATAAACAGTGAGTGCTCGGTCGACTCACGACGGCCGCGCCGGCGTGTACTTGTCGGCTGTGAAGCCGCGGCGGAAGCTCGCACGACTATAGCTTCCGGGCAGTCTCCACGAGCGCTCGAAGGCTGTATCGCAACTGGTGCGGATGGCCTCGTTTCAGACGGCCAGATCGATCAGCCACATTTGCCGTCCCGAGCCGCCATGCGGAGAATCGATCACGACCTTGCGGCCGTCGGGACTGAATCGCGGATGCAGATCGCACCGCCACTCGCCTTGATACTCCGGCGGCGAAAGGAAATGCCCCAGCGATACGCGGCGGCCGGTGGGCACCTCATACAGGTACAGATGCTGCAGGCGCTGCTTGTCGGGGTACGTGTCGTTCAGGATCCAGCGGTTGCCGGGCAGGTAGCTGCAGTGGCCGTTCACGGTCATCACGTCTTTGCCGACCACCTCCACCTGATCGGTTCTGTCCTTGTACAGGTAGAACTTGTCGCCGTGTGAGGGATGCCGCGCCCACGCGAGAATATGCTGCGCATCGCGCCAGATAAAGTGCGATGTCTCGCCCCAGGGATCGAGCACGCAGGGATCTTTGCCGTCTGGCGATACGGTGATCATGCGGGTGCCGAAGCCTTTCGGCCGCTGCCAGCGGTGGAGGAACACGAAGCGCTTCCCGTCCGGCGCCCACAACAGGTGATTGAACCAGTGCTTCACGTTCAGATCGGGCTGGCCTCCGGGCAGCGCGGAGACGTGC
>DASSSG010000607.1:0-2542 GCA_035708545.1 Bryobacteraceae bacterium
CCGCTGCACTGCTGATCGAAGATGAAGGAGACGTGGATGCCTGGATTGATGAAGTGCCCGACGACTCCTGGTTCGCTGCGAGCGAGCGGGATCGGGAGCGTTTCCGGCGCTTTCGCCACGCCCTCCCCGAGGCTGTGAATCAGTTTGTGCGCGGCCGCGGGCTGCTGAAGATGGGATCCGACTGCGCGGTGCCGCTCGAACGCAACCGCGAGATGCTCGCGTTCTATCGGGCGCGTCTGCGCGATCACTTCCCCGACCGCCACGTCATTTTCGGCCATATCGGCGATGCGCATCTGCACGCGAATATGCTGCCGGCGGATGACCGGGAAGCGGCGATCGCGCACGAAGTGCTGCTCGAGTTCGCACGGGAGGCCGTGCGACTCGGCGGGACGGTGTCGGCGGAACACGGGCTCGGCAAGCGCAAGGCGCATCTGCTCGAGATCCAGTACGGCGCCGAGGATGTTGAAGCGATGCGTGACGTCAAGAGGCGGCTCGATCCGCTGTGGCTGCTGGGCCGCGGCAATCTTTTCATGAATGCGGCTTAATCGGTACACACCCGACTGTACGAATCTGTCTTTGCAGAAATGGTATAGTCGTAAACCATGAAAAAACTGTTTCTTGTGTCATCGCTGCTCTCGGTCTCTGCCTTCGCGGCGGATTTCAAAGGGGTCATCTCTGAGGAGCACTGCGGCCTCAAGCACGCGGAAGCCTCAGAAGCTGCGAAGAAATGCGTGACAGGCTGCATTAAGAAGGGCGCGGCGCCGGTGCTTGTCAGCGAGGGCAAGATCTACAAGCTGTCCGATGCCTCGAAGGTCACGGCAGACATGTACGGCCAGAACGTGGTCGTGAAGGGTACCGCAGACGGCGACACGATCACTGTTACCTCGATTACGGCGGCTCAGTCGAACTAACCATACTCTGGGGGCGAGCTGCCGCTTCGCCCCACTTCTCCTGTCTGGCCTCTGCGTGTGGCGGGCTGTCCACGCGCGTGCCGGCACTTCACACCATTCTCGCGAGAATCGCTTCAGATACCGCACAGACCGCCCGTGGCGGCGGAATTGCCTGACAGCACAGCGGAGGCCCTCTCGATGAAGTGCATACACTGTGCTTTCTTCTGGCTTACGGCTGGCGCCGTTGCCCAGGCGGCCGACCTTGCCACCACCTGTACGTCGGGGCTCGATACTGAGCTGCAGCCGGGGCGCGAGCTTCGCATGGAGCTGCGTTCCGCCGCGATTCACATTATCGGCAGGGAATCCACGCGCCTGCGGGTCAGCTGCGAACTTCGGCACCCGGAGAGGAGTGACGACGTGGCGATCTCGTTCAAGCCAACGCCCGCGGGCGGCACGCTGAGAATTCGAGGCGGGCCTCGCGATGACACGCAGTTTCGTATCGAGGTGCCACGTCAGACGCACCTGTTCGTGCGTACACCGGCGGGCGAGTTGAAGGTACGTGGCGTCACCGGGAACAAAGACATTGGTCTGCGTGCCGGGGAGCTGACGATTACCGTCGACGACCCGGCGGAGTACAAGCAGACTGACGTTGCCGTGCGAATCGGAGAACTGAGCGCACCCATTTACGGCATCGGCAGCAAGGGCGGCTTCTTCCGGTCATTCCGAACCTCCCGCGCTGATGGCAAGTACCGGCTGAACGCGCGGCTTACGGTAGGAGAACTCAATTTGAAGTAAACAGGCCGGGGTAAGTCACCCGCTCGCCTTCCGTGCGGGCGAAGGGCGTTACTTTGTGCGGCTGGCGTTTGGTGGCGGTCATAATGTGCTCGACCTCGACCCCGCGCGCGGCGAGCGCGTCTGCGACAAGAGAGCGATGACAGCGCCACGGCAGCGATTCGGCGCACATGATCGCAACGCGCTGCCCGGCTGCGACCTGCATCAGCTGGCACAGGCTGTCGGCGAACTCGGGAGTCTGCATGTGGTCGGCGTAGCCTCGAAAGCTGTCGTTCTTCCAGCCGGCGTTCGGCGAATCCGTCCGCGGCTGGCGCAGGCCGCCGAGACCCGGCAAGTGCAGATACTCGATTTCCACAGGCGCGAGCGCGGCCGGGAGTGCATCGCTGTTGAACTGCGGGTTGCGTCGCGATCTCGGGACCGTTCGGATGTCGGCGAGCAGTTGGACGCCGTGCGCGCACAGCAGTTCGAGAAACTCCGCGATCGGCCGGGTCGAATGGCCGACCGTCAGCACGGTCATGCACCAACCGTGATGGGTTCAGGCGTGCGCCGGCGCAATCGCGGTGCAGCGGACAGGATCAGCGCCGCCGCCGCAGCCGCCGCTCCGGCGAGGTAGAGCACGCCCGCTGCGAACCCATCCGTTCGCGTCGCCAGCCAGCCGATGGAGTACGGTCCCACAAAGCCGCCGAGATTGCCGAATGAGTTGATCAGGCCCACGCTGGCTGCCGCGGCTTTGCCGGTCAACACGGTCGTGGCGATTGCCCAGAACGGCCCCTTCGCCGACTGCACTCCGGCCGCGGCGGCCGAAAAGATCAGGATCGCGATCGCTGCCGGTACACTGACGTAAGCGAAGGCGATCATTG
>DASSSG010000608.1:0-2865 GCA_035708545.1 Bryobacteraceae bacterium
TGTGCTCCTGCACGTATGGGTTCAGACCGGGAGTCCCGAGATCGCGCCCGTTCGTGGGGCCCTTCGATCCGACGATCAGATCGTCCACTCGCCGGAACGTACCCTGCGGGTATTGGCGGCAGTGGCTGCTCAGTGTGATGCCGTTGGGGTACACGAAATCGGAATTCATGTGGTCGTAGATGTTGCCATACAGCTCCGCCTTCGGGCGCCACGCTACCCCACCCGACGCCACGACGCTCACCGGGTGAGCGCCCATGACCCAGTTCATAAAGTCGATGTTGTGGTAGTGCTGCTCGACGATCTGATCTCCGCAGATCCATACGAAGGAGTACCAGTTCCGGTGCTGCCACTCCATGTCGCCCCACTTCGCATTGCGGGACTGCGCATGCATGACCGGACTGCTGAGGTAGCGCGACCTGAGCGCCACCACATCGCCGATGGCGCCCTCCTTCACCTTCTGGACCGTCTGCACGTATTCCTGGTCGGCGTGCCGCTGCGCGCCCGAAACGACGGTCAGCTTCAGCTCCTCGGCCTTCTTCGCCGCGGCCATGAAACGGCGGACGCCCACTGGGTCGGTTGCGATCGGCTTCTCGGCAAACACGTGTTTCTTCGCCGCAACGGCGGCTTCGAAGTGCTGCGGCCGGTAGCCCGGCGGCGTGCAGAGCATCACGATATCTACGTCGGAATCGATAACACGCTGGAACGCTTCGAAGCTGGCGTAGCGGCGATCGGGCTGCACGGTCACGCGCTCCGTGACTGATTTGACCAGCTCCTCGGCGGGCCGTTTGGTGAAGTCGGCGACCTGCTTCACGCTGTTGCCGATGTAGCGCGGGTCGCGCAGCCGTTTGAGCGAGGATTCGAGATGGTCCTCGAAGATGTCGCCCATTGCTGCCAGTTCGACGTCCGGGTCGCCGCTCAGCAGGTTCACGGCGGCCTGTGTGCCGCGCCCGCCGCAACCGATAAGCCCGGCTTTGAGCCTCGCGCCGGCGGCACTCCGCAACTGCTCAGGCTTAAGAATCGCAAAGGCAGCGGCGCTGCCGCTGATCAGGGTGCGCCGGGACAGATCAGAGTTCATCATTCGCCTCGCCTCGCAGTCTATCGCAGCACGAGGCGACGCTCTGATGCTGCTTCAGGCAGCGCGAAGGTCGGGCGTGTCGTTCACGAGCCGGTCGAGCAGCTCCTCGGCTTGCGCTCGGTGCTGGCACAGCGCGATGCCGCTCGGTGTACAGGCATACTGGCGCGCCTGATCTCGGAGGCTGCCGATGTGGTTCAGGAGCGCCTTTTCCAGAATCCCGATTTCATCGGCTGTGAGCTTCACGACCATATCCACACCCGCCATGAGTTTTTGCACGAGAAGTTCCACTCCCCCTCCGCTTTGGAGCGAAAGGAGATGCGGTCGCAGCGAACTCGAACAGGATGGAAAAAACTACGCCTCAGTAATCGAGCTTCTCCAGATACTGATAGCTCGCACGCAGCGAGGCGAGGGGATCGCCCGGGGTTTGGTCCTGCTCGACGAAGTAGTGCCGGACGCCGCTCTGGCGGGCGGCTTTCAGGACCGAGGGAACATCGATCACGCCGGCGCCAACCTCCCTGAAAGCTTCGCGCGGGACTTTTTCGTTGTACTGCGGAGCAATACCTTTCGACACGTTCTTCAGATGCATGAGCGCGACGCGCCTGCCATACCGCTTCAACACCGATACGGGATCAACGCCCGCAACCTGCGACCACATGATGTCGAGTTCGAGGCTGACCAGCTTTGGATCCGCCGTCTGCAAAAGGACATCCAGCAGAGTTCCCTGCCCCGCCGGCTCGAACTCGAACGCGTGATTGTGATATGCGAGCCGCAGCCCCGTTTTCCGGCAGATCTCGCCCGCGCGATTCAGCGTATCGCCGAGCTTCCGGATGACGCCGACGCCGCCTCGATCCTGCGGTGCGATATACGGACAGACGACGTAATCGAAACCGCGGCGCTTCGCGTCCTCGAGCGCCGCGGGCAGCTTCGCCTGATCGCGCGTAAACAGGGCGGTGTCAAGATGTACGCTGACCGGCCGCAGGCGAGTCTGCTTCAGGCTGTCCCAGATCTGCGCCATGCTGCCGCCCACGACCTCGACCTCTCGATAGCCGATCTGCTCGATCGCGCGTAATGTTTCGAGCGGCTGCTCCGGAAGTACGTTGCGAACCGTGTAGAGCTGAACCCCGATGGGTTTCAGCCTGCGAGCCCAGGCGGGCAGCGCGGTCGCGGCGGCAGTCAGGAACGAGCGACGCCTCATCGTCGATCTCGCGGACTATTTCGTGATCACGCCGCAGGCGATCCGATCGCCCGCGTTCCCTGCCGGATCGGTCTTCCGGTCATCTTCCTTCGCGTGGACCACCAGCGCCGTGCCGCCGGCCTTCAGCAGCGAGTTCGGCCCTTCACCCAGCGTGACGCCGTTGACCATCTGATTCAGCTTCACGCGGCCATTGCTGCCGATAGTGATGTTCGGCAGATCGCCCAGATGATGGCCTTCCGGGTTCATGTCCCCGTGCTTCTTCGCCGTCGGGTTGAAATGCGCGCCGGCCGACTTGAAATCCGGCGCCTCGCAGCTGCCCGTGTCATGGATATGCATCGCGTGAACACCGGGTGGCAGGTTCCGAAGTTCGCCCGTAATGTGAACGCCATCGCCGTGCGCCGCCAATGTGGCGCTGCCCACACTCTCGCCCTTTGCGTTCCTGAGCTGAACTTTTACGGTCCCGCTCTTTGCTTTCGGTTTCGCCTTCGGCGCTGCTGTCGCCGAAACCGCGAGTGCGAGCGCCGCCGTCATCGTAACGATCAGTTTCACTGTGAAGGACCTCCTCAGCTATTGTGAACTACCACGGCCGCGCATC
>DASSSG010000609.1:0-7799 GCA_035708545.1 Bryobacteraceae bacterium
AGCGAAAGAGATCAATTTCCGTCCGGCTCGCCTGCTGCTCCAGGACTTCACCGGCGTTCCCGCAATCGTGGATCTTGCCGCGATGCGCGAGGCTTTGCAGACGCTCGGAGCCGATCCGAAACTGGCGAATCCGCTGATCCCGGCGGATCTCGTCATCGACCACTCCGTCCAGGTGGACCATTACGGCACGGCGGACGCGTTTCAGCTCAACGCGCTGCTCGAGTTTCAGCGCAACCGCGAACGCTACGAGCTGCTGCGCTGGGGCCAAACGGCGTTTCAGAACTTTCGTGTGGTACCGCCCGACACCGGCATCGTGCACCAGGTGAACCTCGAATACCTGGCGCATGTCGTGTTCCGGAACGAATTGCCGACGGGCATCGTGCAGGCGTATCCCGACACGGTGATGGGCACGGACTCGCACACGACGATGGTCAACGGCCTGGGCGTCGTCGGATGGGGCGTGGGCGGCATAGAGGCCGAGGCCTGCATGCTCGGACAGCCTATATCCATGTTGCTGCCGAAGGTCGTCGGATTCCGCCTGAAGGGCAAGCTCGCGAAGGGCGCGACGGCCACGGATCTGGTGCTGACCGTCACGCAGATGCTGCGCGACAAAGGGGTCGTGGGCACGTTTGTCGAGTTTTACGGACCGGGCGTCAGTGCCCTGAGCCTCGCCGATCGCGCGACGATCGGCAACATGTCACCGGAATACGGAGCCACGATCGGCTTCTTCCCCATCGACAACGCGACGCTCGATTACCTGCGCATGACGAACCGGCCGCCGGAACTGATTGCGCTGGTTGAGGCGTACGCGAAGGAGCAGGGACTGTTTCTTGCGCCCGATTCCAAAGAGCCGGTCTACTCCGATACGCTCGAGCTGGACCTCTCGACGGTGGTGCCGTCGCTGGCCGGTCCCAAGCGGCCGCAGGACCGCATCGACCTGAACGGTGTCAAGAAGAACTTCCTCGCCGGGCTGGGCGAGAACCCTCGGAAGGTCGTGATCCAGACTGACAGCACCGCGATGGAGGTGCAGGACGGCTCAGTCGTGATCGCCGCCATCACGAGCTGCACCAACACATCCAATCCCGCGCTGATGCTGGCTGCGGGTCTGGTGGCCAGGAAGGCGGTCGAGAAGGGCCTGAAAACACAGCCGTGGGTCAAGACCAGCCTCGCTCCGGGATCGAAAGTCGCAATCGACTATTACCAGGAGGCCGGCCTGCTGGAGCCACTCGAGAAACTGAATTTCCATCTGGTGGGATTCGGCTGCACGACGTGCATCGGCAACAGCGGCCCGCTTCCGGAACCCGTGGCGCAGGCCGTGCAGAAGGAGAAGCTGGTCGTCGCGTCCGTGCTGAGCGGCAATCGCAACTTCGAAGGACGCATCAATCCGCTGGTGCGGGCGAATTATCTCGCGTCTCCGCCCCTGGTGATCGCGTACGCTCTGGCCGGCCGCGTCGACATCGACCTGCAGAACGAGCCTATTGGGATAGACGACAAAGGCAAGAAGGTGTATCTCCAGGACATCTGGCCGACGCCGGAGGAAGTGAACGAGGTCGTGTCGCGGTGCGTGCGCGAGGACATGTTCGCGAAGGAGTACGCCCAGGTCTTCGAGGGCGACGCGAACTGGAAGAGCCTGCGGGTGCCGACGGGCGATCTCTTCGCCTGGGATCCCGCCTCGACCTATATCAGGCGCCCCCCGTACTTCGACGAGATGGTGGATCCGGAGACGTCGGTCGGGGACTTCTCCGACGTTCGGGTGCTCGCCATGCTCGGGGACTCTGTTACCACCGATCACATCTCGCCCGCGGGCAACATCCCGGTCGATAGCCCGGCGGGACGGTACCTGATCGGTCTGGGGGTGAAGCCGGCCGATTTCAACTCCTACGGTGCTCGGCGCGGCAACCATGAGGTCATGGTGCGCGGGACTCTCGCCAACATCCGGCTGAAGAACGAGCTGGCCGCGCCGACCGAAGGCGGCTGGACCGTGCATCAGCCCACGGGCGAGAAGATGTTCATCTACGACGCGTCGATGAAATACCAGCGGGAGAACGTGCCGCTGCTGATCATTGCGGGGAAAGAATACGGATCGGGCTCATCGCGCGACTGGGCGGCGAAAGGCGTGCTGCTGCTGGGCGTGCGCGCGGTAATCGCGGAGAGCTTCGAGCGCATCCACCGGTCGAATCTCGTGGGGATGGGCGTCCTGCCTCTGCAGTTCCTTGCGGGCGAGAGCCGGAAGACGCTGGGACTTACGGGCACCGAGACGTACTCGATCGCGGGCGTGAAAGAGGCGATCGCGACCTGCGGCCGCGCGGTGGTGACTGCGACCGCGCCCGAAGGTACCCAGAAGGTGTTCGAGGTTCAGGTGCGCATCGACACGCCACAGGAAGCCGAATACTACCGCTACGGCGGCATTCTGCCGTACGTGCTGCGGCAGTTGCCGCCGACTCAGGTGGCTACGGCGTAGAACCGTTTACTGATTGCTGCCTTCAGGACGCGCCGCGCGCAGCTCTGGCAGTCGAAAACGCAAGAATAAGATAGCCCCCGACGAGAGCCCATTTTTGTATGTTTCATATGGGCGTCAGGCAGAGAATGCAATCGGCTGCGATGCCGGCGATCTGATTCACGGCAAGCACGCCACAGAAGCACGTTGCCAGCAGCAGCGAGATGCGCGATGGTTTCCCGAAACGCAACCGGATTCCAACCAGCGCCGAGGCCACTGCAGCGATCACGAGCGTCAGGTAATATGCCTGTGCGCGGCCGGAAAGGAAGCGGAAGTTATAAAGGCCGGCCGGGGCGACGAAAGCCATAACATAAGCCGCCAGCGCGAGCATGCCTTCACTCGCCGGTTTGGGGTCTTCCTGCGCGCGCGGGCGGTCCATTGCGAGCCCGGGGCGGAGTCGCCACATTCGATTCGATTTCCGGCGATTGTGAGATGCGTCCGCTCGCGACGCGATCGGACGCTGGTCAGGCCCCTCGGGCGGCGAGTGCAAGCCGTTCAGTCCTCCTGCGCTAAACGTAACTTGCGCGGTCGGCGGCAAACACGTGCGGATGGCGATGTTTCCGGAACAGATCGAGGATCGCGTTCTCACCGTGCGCGAGCTTCAGCCTGCACTCGGGTGTTGTCAGCGGAACCACCCACAGGAATTCAACCGGTTCGCAGTCGAGTATCAACTCGTCGCCAAGGATTGCGTCCCGCGTGACGATCGGGGGAAGAAGAAGGACAGTGTCTAAAACAGAACTGCCCCAAAATGGCGCGGGTGGATCGCCGTTCAGAATCGTATGACCGATACCGATCCAGGTATCCTGATCGTGAGGGAAATGCGCGAGCAGGCGCAATGTCTCGACATATTTCTCTCGGGGCTCTGAGCAGTAGAAGATCAGTTCAGCCCTGCGAGGAGCTATCACCCCGGCCGGCACAGCCATTTCCAGATCACTCATGCCCGAAGTGACGAGAGTACAGACCGTGGTGCCGTCTTCGGCGCAGCGAAGATAGCTGTGAACCTCGATGTGTGGTATCAACGGGAACGCTTCATCGGATACCCGGTGAACCTCGCCGAACATACGTCGATAGGCCGCTTTACGAGCCTTCGCAAAATCGGCGGCACGCTCGCCCGCTGCGCCGGTCCGCACCGAGCGCCAGCACGACGCCGGGTATCGGTAAGTGACCGAACCCGCTGGCGAGGTTCCCACCTCCACTCTGATCTTGCCGAACCAGTCCAGTTTCATGGATATTCCCCTGGGGACAGGGGCGGTCACCTGCGCCCGATGAAGGAATCGGCCGAATCGCCGTCGGCCATTAACTCAGGGAAGAGCGAGTTCTCACCAGAGGCTCGGGACCCCGAGCGGGAGCGGAAGCGTGAAATGGTTCAGCGGCAGAATGGCTGGTTGCGGTTGGAGGCGCGGACCGGATTCGAACCGGTGAATAAAGGTTTTGCAGACCATTCACTCCGCCAATGCTCTCAACAACTTAGACTCACCTGAATGGTCTTTCTGGCAACTTTCTGACAGCACTTTTCAGCCGCTGCCCGCGCCAAACAGGGCCGAATCGTCGCTATATACTTGAACTCGGGGGAACGTATTAGTGACCGGCGGGATAGAATCGATTCCCATTGTCGTTGGCCGTGAAGATGACGGGAGATGGTGGGCTGATATCGAACTGATGCCGGGTGTCATGGCGTACGGCCCCACCCGCGCTGCCGCGATTGATGCAGTCCGCGCGCTCGCACTCCGCGTCGCCGCAGACTGTATCGACCACGGAGAAGAGGTCCCGGAGCCTCTCGCACGGATTTTCTCCATTTCATGAGCCATTGGCGCTCGACTAAAGCACGCCAGGTATTGGCAGCGTTACTCAGAATCGGGTGGGATATCTCATGGCAGAGCGGCTCGCATCGGCGGTTGAAACGTGAAGGCTGGGCGAACTATACGTTTGCGTTCCACGACAGCGACGAGATTGGGCCGGGACTGCTCGCGCGGACTGCAAAAAGAACAGGGCTCCGACCGGAAGACCTGTGACCGTTGTCGCGACGGAATGCTCGAACGGCTTAATTAATTGCATTACGGCCGCTCTATGGCAATTCTGTTCAGACGAAATCGCTTCGAAGGGACGTGGTTGCCTTGACGAAGCTTTTGACCAAGCTGTGGCGGGATTCGTGGAAGGGCAAACACGAATAAAGTCTCCAGACTCTCCGGTCGTAAGATGGCAGTCCGAGTTGTTCACCTACCACCAGGGTGAAGCACGAGCAAGGCCGGGAACGCTTGCCGACGAACGCTTGCCGACCCAGACCGCTCGCGAGAAGCTCAAAGGCATGGAGGATATCGGTAATTGACAACCCTCCACACGGCTTCGTCACAACGCTGTTGTATTGGTTCGTTTGGCAAACGGCTCCCCGGTGTTGTCCCGCCAACTCGGTTCTGCGGTAGCGATTCGTCGAATCGCACCGATTAGCGGTTCGGGCCAGACTGGCTTCACTTGCTGTTGTCATGTCGACTAACTTTCGATAAGGTTGCGGCGAGGCCAGCCTTCCGATACAATCGGCGAATCTCTCGGAGACTATATTTGTTCGAACAATCATTCATTGAGGTGTGCGCGACTTGCCTGTTGGGCGTCTGCATCGGCGGCGCAGTCGTATCCTGGATGCACCGCGATCCTACCGTCGCCTTTCATCGCAAGTACTATGACGAGAGGATTTACGAGGATAGCAACGGCACACGCTGGTTTGGCACCAGCATCCAGAAACTCCCGTTCGATTTGATGAGCCTTCAGGAGGTTCTGCACGAAACGAGACCGGATGTGGTTATCGAATCTGGAACGCACTTCGGTGGGTCGGCTCTGTTCGTGGCGCACATGATGGACCTGCTCGGCAACGGCCGCGTGTACACCATTGATATCGCAGTGCCTGGCCCAGGCCGAAGCACCCGCGCATCAAATACGTGCTCGGAAGCTCGACTGCGTACGAGATAGAGCAGCGGATTACGTCTGAAATCCGCCTGGGTGAGAAGGTGATGGTGATGCTCGACTCAGACCACCGTGCGGAACACGTTGCAAACGAGCTTCGCATCTGGTCAAAGCACGTCACGCCAGGCCAATATCTCATCGTCGAGGACACGAACGTCAACGGTCATCCAGTTGCCGGCTGGCACGGACCGGGACCGATGGAGGCGCTCAAACAATGGTTACCGAGCAATCCGGAATTTTCGCCCGACTTCACACGTGAAAAATTTCTGTTCACGTTCAATCCGAGCGGGTGGCTCAAGCGTCGCCAGCTTGAAAAGATTTCTCTAAAGACCCAAAAATAAGCCGAGGCGGAGGCGCCCGATTCTGATTGGTAGCGCCGACCTCCGCAGCCCAGAGCTGCATAATGTCTGTCCGTGCCGCGACGTCCACCCGGACGTCCGGGCCAACTGCGGGCCAACGCCACTGACAAAAAGGTCATACCGGCGCAACCGACCACATAGGCTGCGGACCAGAGGAAGTAGCGTTAAATCGAGAAGAAATGCCGGTTTAGCTGGAGGCGCGGACCGGATTCGAACCGGTGAATAAAGGTTTTGCAGACCTCTGCCTTACCACTTGGCTACCGCGCCGCTGCAGGTGGATCAGTCTTTATGGTATCACCGGAAGCAGTATGTGGGACGGCCGCTGCGGCCCTTGCCACACGGTCTGCGCAGCCTTCCGAAACTGGCGCTCGTCGGCGATGCGGCCGCCCGTATTCGAGTTGCGGTCGAAGCGCGGGAAGTTGCTGCTCGAAATCTCCACCCGAACGCGATGTCCGGCTTTGAAAAGATTGCTTGTCACCCCGGCCTGAATCACGATGCGCGCCACGTCGTTCGCTTTCATGAACACCGGCTGTTCGAGCGACTGGCGGTAGCGCAGCCGCAGGATGCCATCGCACAGATTGATCACCCGGCCGTCCGGGTATACATCCACGAGCTTGGCCGTGAAGTCGGTGTCGGGCGCGTTCGTCGATACCCACAGCACGGCTCGCACGGCTCCGGTGACCTCGATGTCTGAATCGAGCGCAGGCGTGGTGTAGACCAGGACATCGCCGCGCGATTCGATCGGCCGCTGATCCATCGGCCCCCAGGGGAAAATGCGCGGCGTGCAGCACACCGCGCCACCCATCGTCGGCACCGGCCTCGCGGGATCGAACGTGAAACGCGCAGGCGTGTCACCCGCGCGCGGCTCCGACGCCAGGACGTTCCCGCTCGCAAGATAGAACGCCGTGTAGCGGGTGCGCGCGAGCGGCCATTCGTTCTCATCGCGCCAGCGATTCGCTCCCATGACGAAGATGCGCACCGGAGCCGGCGGAGTCGCGGGCAGCACGCCTCTGATCCGCTGGTTGAACCACTCGGCCTGGAGCCGCCGGATCGGCGCCACGGCGTCGCGGCCGAAATCGACGGCCGGGAAACGCATGTTCACCGCGTGCGGCCACGGCCCGATCAGAACCCGGTGCACGTTTGCGCGCGCGCTGAGCGCCTCGAAAGCTGCGAGATCGCTTTCAACGAAGTTGTCGTACCAGCCTCCGATGATGAACACGGGAACCTGCACGCGATCGAGCTGGTCGGCTGTGCTGACCGCCCGCCACCACAGATCGCGTGAGGGGTGATTCAGGGCTTCCTGCCAGAACTCGATCGTGCGGCCGGTCGCAGCTCGATCCGCTGTGCGCAACGGAAGGTGCCGCGTATAGGTGTCGAACGGCGGCTCGGGTGTGCCGGGCGGCCGCAGATTCTGCGCGAGCCACGACAGCCGATGGCCGGGTTTCAGCGCTCCGCCGCGCGAGTAGAAGCGATCGAAGTACTCGTCGTAGCCTGACATGACCGGAGAGATCGCCTTCAGGCTGGGCGGCTGCTCGAGCGCTGCTTTCCATTGCGTGATCCCCAGATAGGAGGCGCCGAGCATGCCGACGCGGCCGTCGCACCACTTCTGCCGCGCGACCCACTCGACGGTGTCGCGGCCGTCCGTTCGCTCCTGCCGCAGCGGCCGGAAACTGCCCTCCGAGCCCCCGCGCCCGCGCACATGCTGCACGAAAACGCCGTAGCCGTAGCCGAGGAACAGTTCATAGCCCGGCGGCAGATCCGGCGCCGTGCCATAAGGGGTGCGCACGACGAGAACGGGAAGCGGATCCGCTCCCGGCGGACGGTACAGCGCACCATTGAGGCGGACGCCGTCACGCATGGGAACGCGAGCCGCGATGCGCTCGGGCGCCGCCGCGCCCGCAGCCGCTGCCACCGCGAGCGCCGCGACGCCCGCCCTAATCGCGCACCGCACCGAGTACCCGCATATACTCTTCCGCGACGCGCTCGAG
>DASSSG010000610.1:0-6735 GCA_035708545.1 Bryobacteraceae bacterium
CTGCAATGGATCGCGGGACGAACGGGAATCTCCCAGCAGCAGTTACGGCAGGCCACTCTCGACCGTGTACAGGGCGCCAGTGCGGCGCTTCTGAACTGGGCAAAATCGCTGGCTGTCAACGTCGGCCAGACGATCGTCGATACCGTGATCATGCTGCTGACACTTTTCTTCCTCCTGCGCGACGGCGAACGCATCCGCGACAGAATCGGGTCCCTGCTGCCGATCGAACCGCAGCGGTATCAGCAGCTCGTCGAAACGATCTCGGGTTCCATCGCAGCGAACATATATGGAGTTCTGTCCGTCGCCGTGGCTCAGGGATTGCTGGGGCTCATCGGCTATGCCATTGCAGGCCTGCCCTCGGTCGTGCTTTGGAGCGTGGCGACCGCTCTGTTTTCGATGATCCCTCTCGCCGGCGCCGCGTCAGTCTGGAGTGTGGCGACGATATACCTGATCGCGACCGGCTCCTGGGGCAAGGCGGTGTTCATGCTCGCCTGGGGCGCCGGTGTGATCTCGACAGCCGACAACATAGTGCGCCCACTGGTGCTGAGTGGGCGGGTGAAGCTCCACACACTGCTGATCTTCTTCTCGCTGCTTGGCGGCGTGAGGGCTTTCGGAATTATCGGCCTCTTTGTGGGACCGATCATCGTGTCCGTCGCGATGGCTCTTGTGGAGATCCTCGACGAAGAGCGCCTCGACTGGGAACGCAGTCTGGCCGGCGTTTCCGACGAGTAACGCGGAGAGCGCGAAACAACAACTGCACCGCTCCGTTTGCGCTTTCAGGCGGTTGAGCGTGGCGGGCTCGCTCAGCGTCGCCGTGAGCAGGACGCGCAGCAGATTGAAGAATCACTCGGGGAGCCGGTCTCTCTGCGGCTCGGGCAGAGAGAAGCTCATCAGGAAGCCAAGCACGTAGACAAACCCGGCCACCGCCGCGGCCGAGTAAGCCAGCTTCAGGGACGGTGTTGTCCCAGGCATCACGTTCGCAAGCTGTGTTGTCACCCAGGCCGCCGACGTTCCGATCATGCGGCCGCCTACGTTCGCGGCGAAACTCTCGCCGGTGCCGCGCAGGTATGTCGGATAGACACGCGGCAGGTAATTGCCCCAGAAACTGAACTGCGCCACCGTGACGAAGCCGACCAGCAGGATGCCCCACCTCAGAAAGTCGAGGCTGTGCCCGGCGGCATAGAGGAACACGAACGGGACGAGAATCAGGCCAGGCGCCTGGAAAACCCGCAGCAGCCTGCGGCGGCTGACGATCCGAACGGCGAGCACGGCCAGCGCGAACCGGCCGGCGAGACCTCCAATCTCCTGATAAAACTGCGCGCTGCTTACCGCTTTTTCCTGCAGCGGACGCGCGAGCGACGACACTTCGGGCAGCCCAGGTACGATACGCGGCATGTGCTGAATGGCCCCGAAAGCCGCGCCATAGCTGCACGCGAACATCGCGGCGGTCACGAGCGTTGTGCGCCGGAACTGCGGCTCGAACAGTTCGCTGATACGCGGGCGCTTCAGCGTACCCGCGGCCTTCTTCTGCGCCCACAGCGGGGACTCGGGCAGAAACGGGCGGATGATAAGCAGCGGCAGGGCAGGGATGACGCCCGAGATCAACGTGTACCGCCACGGCGCGTGGCCGCCGTGGATGGCAGGCAGGGAATTCGCGTAATGCACGGCGAGATAATACGCGCCAGTGACCATGAGTCCGCCCACCGATGAGAACGCCTGTGTCCAGCCGAGAACGGACTCCCGGCGCTTGCCCTCGGGGAAGAGCTCGGCCAGCCATGCGACCGCCGCCACGAACTCGACACAAACGCCAATGAATGTTGTTGTCCGGAGCAGCAGCAGCATCGGCAGCGAAGTGGCAAGGCCGGCGCCCAGAGCGGAAAACGCATACACCAGGATGCTCCACACGAGTACTCGCCGCCGCCCGAAGCGGTCTGTCAGATATCCGCCGAGCAAGCCGAAGACACCCCCGGCCAGTGCCGGAACCCAGAACAGCAGCCCGACCCACTCGTTGAACTCGGGGCTGCCCGGCCGCAGACCGCCGACTTCCATCAGCGCCGGGCGTACGATCAGCGGAAGAACGAGAAGCTCATAAATATCGAACGCGAAGCCGAGCGCCGCGATCCCGCAGATGAGCCACTGCAGGGGCGTGAGGCGTCCATGCGACTCACTCATTCGTGGGTGGGCCATCGGATTAGAGACTGACCATGGGGTGCTCGGGCGATTATACGCGGTCCCCGCAAACCCCCGCCGGAGTTTCTGTGTTTACCTGCTTACGTTCTACGACGATCGCATTGCGGCCGCTGCGCGCGCGGCGAGCACGTCGGCGGTGGCGGCCGACTCTGTCGCAGGCGTCCGTGCAAAGGCCGCGAGCACTTGCGGCTGCTCTGCGCCGTCGATTCGGGTCTGCCAGAGGATCCACCGCCGCAGCTCGAGCTGGCGCCGAACGTGCCCGGGAAGCGACTCGTAGCCGAGCACGGCGTTCAGAGCCTTGATGGGCGCATCGAGCGGCAATTCCTGTCTTCCGCCGAATGGGGTGGCGACGATTACGTTCGGGTCAAATCGCTCGCTGGCGCGGAGCAGGACAAGAATCGCATTCACCCAGGCGGGCGAAAGAACGATGGTCCGGACGCATGCGAACTCGCGAATAAAATCCGCGGCAGTGAGCTGGAATTTCACCGCTGCGTGAGCCGGCGAAGAGTCGAGAACTTCACGTGCCACTCGGTTGCCGGCGCGCGCGGCGAGGAGCAAGTCGCGCCATGTTTCGAAACCATTCAGTGCTTTGAAATGAATTATTTGCGAGTTCGAGAGCGGCTCTGGTGCGGTGCCGTGAAGCACCGCCGGCATTGCCGCCTGGGCAGTTGCTGCCCCGCCGGCACGCGCGTTGGTTCGTGGCCGGAACTGAGGCCAGGTAATTGACCCTGCGAACCCGAGTGCCTTCGGGAGACCAAACGCGGGAGCCGGCAGCCTCCGGAATGCTATGCACCAGCCGAACAGGAGCAGGGAGCCATAAATCAGCAGGCCCAGGCCGCGACCGGCGAAAGTCGCTGCCTTCTCCGTCTCGAGCACCGGCGGCTGCGCCAGCATCTCGACGTGATGTACATCACTTTGATCGAGCGGGGGCAGGGGCTTTTGGAGTTCTTCGATGATCTCCTGCAGGCGGGGACCGGGCGGCAGTGGCGTCTCGGGAATACGTACCCGGCGCCTGGCGAAGGCCGCGTCGGGGACCAGCAGGCAGAGTGCAGCGGCAACAGCGGCGAAGCGCAGCGCAGCTCGCAGACGTGCATCGGGGGACATGCGCGCAGTTGACTCCGATGCGCAAACCATGCGCGAGGTTACAAAAATTGCTGCAGTTTAATGTGTACGCGCAGTTGCTGGTACTGGTACCCCGGGCAGGATTGTACGGAGCGAGACTGGATTGCGCGCTCCTGGCGCCGCTTGCACGCGGCGGAGGGCCTGTGTAATTATTCATATAGCTGAATAAAAATTCAGAGGGTCCGGCTGCGACCGTGTGGCGGGGCCCTCCTTTCGTTTCGAACAGGAGTCGCCCAATGGCCGCCATGTCGTCACCGAACCCGCTTTGGAAACTGCAGGCGCAGGACGTCACGCGCGATCTCGACCTGACCACCGACGAAGTCCTCTGCCTGCTCGAGCTTGCGAGGAGCGTGAAGGCCGCACCCGGCAGCTATGCACGAGCGCTCACCGGCCGGTACCTGACGCTGCTGTTCGAAAAACCGTCGCTGCGCACACGGCTCACCTTCGAGCTGGCCATCAAGCAACTCGGCGGCGACTGCGTCACACAGAGCGGCCCGATCGCCGACCGGGAACCGCTCAGGGACGTGGCGCGCAATCTCGATCGCTGGACCCAATGCATCGTGGCACGGGTATTCTTTCAGCGCACGATCGACGAGCTCGCCCACTGGTCGAGCGTGCCGGTCGTGAACGCGCTCAGCGACCTGTACCACCCATGCCAGGCGCTCGCCGACGTGCTGACGATCAAAGAGAGGTTCGGCCGGCTCGACGGGCTGAAGGTCGCCTTCATCGGCGACGGCAATAACGTCGCCCACTCGCTCATGCTGACCTGCGTGCGCCTGGGCGCGAGTTTCGCGCTGGCGACTCCCGAATCTTACGAAGCGAACCGCGCGATCGTGGAGCAGACGCGCGAGCTGGCCGCGCAAACAGGAGCGACGCTCACGACCAGCCATGATCCAGCGGAAGCCGTCAGCGGAGCGCATGTGGTGTACACGGACGTCTGGACCAGCATGGGGCAGGAGAGCGAAGGCGCCGCGCGGCGCCAGGCGTTCGGGCAGTATCAGGTCAACCGCGATCTGTTCGCGCGCGCCCGCCCCGAGGCCGTGTTCATGCACTGCCTGCCGGCGAAACGCGGGCAGGAAACCACCGACGACGTGATGGAGCATCCGAATTCGGTAATCTTCGATCAGGCCGAGAATCGCCTGCACGCGCAGAAGGCACTGTTGTTAATGCTGCTCGCGTAGACCACAAACCGCAGACACACATGAACAAACCAAAGAAAGTCGCGCTCGCCTACTCGGGCGGGCTGGACACGTCCGTCATCATTCCCTGGCTGAAAGAAAACTACGGCTGCGATGTCGTCGCCGTCTGCGGCGACATCGGTCAGGGCGGCGAAGAGCTCGAAGGACTCCGCGAAAAGGCGCTGCGCACCGGCGCCTCCGAAGTGCACGTCGAAGACATGCGCGAGGAGTTCGTTACCGAGTATCTCTGGAAACTCGTGCGCTCGGGCGCTATGTATGAAGACAAGTACCTGCTCGGAACGTCCATCGCCCGGCCGCTGCTGGCAAAGCGGCAGGTCGAGGTCGCGCTGCGCACCGGCTGTGACGGCCTCGCGCACGGCTGCACCGGGAAGGGCAACGATCAGGTCCGTTTCGAGCTGACCTACAAGGCGCTCGCTCCCCATCTCGCGGTCATCGCGCCCTGGCGCGAGTGGCAAATCAGGTCGCGCGAAGATGCGATCGAATACGCGAAACAGCACCACGTCCCGATCGCGCAGTCGACGACGAAGATCTACAGTCGAGACCGGAACATCTGGCATATCTCGCACGAGGGCGGCGAACTCGAAGACCCGAAGAATCCGGCGCCCGATCACATCTGGATGCTCACGCGCAGCCCGAAAGAGGCGCCGGACAGACCGGCTGAAGTCACGATCGGGTTCCGCAACGGCGTACCGGTGTCCCTCAACGGCCAGCACCAGCTCTCAGCCGTGTCCCTGCTCGAGCAACTGAATGAGATCGGCGCCGCGCACGGTATCGGCCGCATCGACCTCGTCGAAAACCGGTTCGTCGGTATGAAGTCGCGTGGCTGCTACGAGACGCCGGGGGGCACGCTGATCATGTACGCGCATCGCGAGCTCGAAGCACTGGCGCTCGATCGCAACACGCTGCACTACAAACAGAAGCTGGCGCTCGATTATGCGGAGCTCGTGTACAACGGCCTCTGGTTCACGCCCTTGCGCGAAGCGCTCGACGCCTTCTTTGCCGCGGCCGCCGAGCCGGTCACCGGTGATGTCCGCCTGCGCCTGTACAAGGGCAACATCGAACCGGTCAGCCGCTCTTCGCCGAACTCGCTGTACTCGCTCAATATCGCGAGCTTCACCATGGGCGCCGAGTATGACCAGAAGGACGCGCTCGGGTTCATCAACTGCATCGGGCTGCCGATCCGTGTGCGCGCGTCTCTGAAGCAGGCTTCAGCGGGCGGCCGCGGCACTGCGAAATGAAGCTCTGGGGCGGGCGTTTCGAGGAAAAACCGTCCGAAGTCTTCGAGCGTTTCTCGGGCTCGCTGCACTTCGATCGCAGACTGCTGAACGCCGACATTCGGGGGTCTCAGGCGTGGGCCCGCGCGCTCGGACGCGTCGGCATTCTGCCGCCCATGCAGGTGGAGATGCTCGTGGCGGCGTTCGATGCGATCTGGGAGGAAAGCGGCGAGCCCGGCTTCTGGGACGGCGCCACAGACGAGGATGTGCACACGTTCGTCATCCGCAAGCTGCGCGAGAAAGCTCCCGGTCTGGCCGAACGAATTCATACCGGCCGCAGCCGCAACGAACAGGTTGCGCTGGACACGCGGCTGTGGCTGCGAGAAGAAGTGGACCTGAGCCGGGCGGCACTGCGCGAGCTCATCAAATCACTCATCGCCCTTGCTCACCGATGGCCGCACGCGATCGTCCCCGGATATACACACCTGCGGCGCGCGCAGGCCGTGCTCTGGCCGCACTACCTGCTGGCGTACGTCGATATGTTCTTTCGGGACCTCGAACGGTTCGCCGAGGCGCGGCGGCGCACAAACGTGCTGCCGCTCGGATCGGGGGCGCTTGCGGGCAGCGGATTCCCGATCGACCGCGAGGAACTCGCGCGCGACCTCGGCTTCGAGGCTGTCTCTACCAACAGCATGGATGTGGCGGCGGACCGGGATTTCGTGCTGGATTTTCTCTGCGCGGCGTCGATGACGATGCTGCATCTGAGCCGGCTCGCCGAGGACTGGATCCTTTACTCGAGCGATGAGTTTGGCTGGATGCAGCTGGGTGACGCTGTGACCAGCGGCTCCAGCCTGATGCCGCAGAAGAAGAACCCCGACTCGCTCGAGCTGATCCGTGGCAAGTGCGGGCGCGTGTTCGGATCGCTCAGCTCCGTGTTCGTAACCATGAAAGGGCTCCCGCTCACGTACAACCGCGACATGCAGGAGGACAAAGAGGCCCTTTTCAACGCT
>DASSSG010000611.1:0-2533 GCA_035708545.1 Bryobacteraceae bacterium
ATCGATTTCGGCCGCAAGCGTTTGTAATGGAACGAATTAGGATCCCGAAAAATAAGTTTGGGATCGCGGTGACCGCATAGACTTGCTCAGTTCGGCGGCGCCACGAGCACGGCTGGAACGGACGTCTGAGCACTGCCGGAACTGAGCAAGTCTCTCGGTGATCTTAACCGCAGGCTGCGGCAGATCTGTGGGGATTGCTCGCCATCGGGAGAGCGGGCATCGAAGGCCGGACGCCGTGGGTTGAGTTGCAGTCGACCACAGCGCGTGAAGCCGGAACGAGGTGCGCCGTGGTGTCCGGCGCAGCGGAAGCGCCCAGTTCAAGGCGCTGGTCGTCTTGCGCGTTTTTGCAGAATGTTTACAGAACTTTTGCGACGCGCCGCGGCGGATTCGAGACCATGGCCGGTCAGAGGTGCGTTCACGGAGGTGAGCCGCGCCCGCCGAGGAACACCACCGCGCATCCGGCAACTACCTGAGGAAAGTGGAAAAAGCGTTACGGCGGCAACTCTTTGCAGTGAGCGGAGGAACGTGATGACGAAGTTGAAAAATCGAACGCGAAGCGCTGCGTGTCTCGGCGCGCTCGCGGTTCTGGTGGTTACGATTGGAATGTTCGAGGGCGGGGTCCACGCGCAGGCGCCGGTTCCGACGGTGGTCGACAATAACCTCGCCGTAAGGACCGCCGCGTCGGGATTGACGACGCCCGTCACGATGGTGTTCCTGTCAGCGAACGATTTTCTGATTACGGAAAAGAATACGGGGCAGGTCAAACGTGTGAGCAACGGGGTCGTTCAGAGCCCTCCGGTGCTGGACCTGGCGGTCAACTTCGCTTCCGAGCGGGGACTGCTCGGAATTGCACTGCATCCGGATTTCCCGGCAAATCCGGGTGTGTATCTTTACTGGACGTGCCAGGCGCCTGCTCCGACGGTTGATCCGTTCTTTCCGACGATGGAACAGTGCCCGGATACCCCGGCGCTCGGCGGGGATACCAACAACATACTCGCGGTGCCGCTGCGCGGGAACCGGCTCGACCGATTTGTGTGGAACGGGTCAACCCTTACGTTTGATCGGAATCTGATCAAGCTTCGATCATTTCAGAATGATGGCGCACCGGTTCCTCCCGGGCAGGGAGATGCGGCGCAGCCGCCCGCGGGCAATCACGACGGCGGCGTTCTGCGGTTCGGCCCGGACCGCAAGCTGTATCTGATCTTCGGTGACCAGGGCCGCCGCGGGCAGATGCAGAACCTGCCAGCCGGACCGACACCACCCACGCCTGACGACCAGTTCGGCGGACCGCAACCGGACAACGCGCACCTGAGCGGCGTCATCCTGCGGCTGAACGCCGACGGCACAGCGCCAGTTGACAACCCCTTCTTCGCGGTGGGCGCTGCGATGGGCGGCGAGGTCGGCAGCAACATCCAGAAGGTCTTCATGTACGGAGTTCGCAACAGCTTCGGGATGGACTTCGACCCGGAAAGCGACGTTCTGTGGACCGAGGAGAACGGGGACGACACGTTCGACGAGATCAACCGTGTCGAACCCGGCATCAATGGCGGCTGGGTGCAGATTTCGGGACCGTTGGAGCGGATCAGCCAGTTCAAATCGATCGAGGTAACGCGTCCTCCGGGGACACTGCAGCAGCTGCGCTGGCCGCCGACACGGATCGCGGACACACCGTCGGAGGCGCTCTCGCGCCTGTTCATGCTGCCAGGCGCTCGCTACAGCGATCCCGAGTTCAGCTGGAAGTATGCGGTCGCGCCGGCGGCGATTGGGTTTATTCGCGGCAAGGCGCTCGGGCCGCAGTATAACGGCGATCTGCTGGTGGGTGCGTCGCGGACGACGCTCCTGAATGGGTATCTTTTCCGGTTCAATATAACGGGTAACCGCCGCAAGATCGGCGTAGACGATCCGCGACTGCACGACCGTGTCGCGGATAACCTCGATAAGTTCGATATCACCGAGAGCGAGAGCCTCGTCTTCGGGAGCAACTTCGGGGTAGGCACCGACATCAGAACAGGGCCAAACGGAAATGTATTCGTAGTGTCCCTGACGAACGGTGCGGTGTACGAAATCTACCGCCGGAAGTAACTCTGGCGTTCACGGCTGGGCGGTTGCGTATCCGGACGCGGCCGCCTGCCTGACGCGTCGGCCGCCGGAAGGGCTGAGCCGAGGCTCGTGCACCTGATGATATCGACAGCGCAGCCGCCGCAGACGCGATCTGTTCACACTGTCCGGTAACGTTCGGCGCGAGTTCGACGGCTGTGTCGCGCAGGAAGCGACGATCGCAGCAACGCGATGAGGCAAGCCGGTCGCGGCCGCCGCCCTGCCTGCGTAAGAAGCCCCTGCGCATCGAGTGATCGCCCGCCGGAGCCTGCTGGCGCCGGCAAGGCGCACAGGCCCCCGCTTCTCAGCCGCACGTGCAATTTCAAGCCGCCGGCGCACGTCGGCTCGAACCGCGAGGCGAGATCAGTCTCAAAGATATGCGATACGGTTCGCCAGCCCGTTCGGCGCTGTGTTCAAACTCCGATTGAGGAAGCAC
>DASSSG010000612.1:0-8675 GCA_035708545.1 Bryobacteraceae bacterium
GAGGACACGCTCGAGGCGTGGCAGAGCCGCGTCAACACGAACTCGAAGCCATCGGAGCTCAAGATCACCGACCTGCGGATCGCCACCGTGGTGAAGGCGCCGATGCGCGTGCCGATCATCCGCATCGACACCAATCAGGGAATCCACGGCCTCGGCGAAGTGCGCGACGGCGGGAGCAAGAATTACGCGCTCATGCTCAAGAGCCGGATTCTGGGCGAGAACCCGTGCAACGTCGACAAAATCTTTCGCAGGATCAAACAGTTCGGTTTCCACGCGCGGCAGGGAGGTGGCGTGTGCGGCATCGAGATGGCGCTGTGGGATCTCGCCGGCAAGGCCTGGAACGTGCCCGCGTACCAGTTACTCGGTGGAAAGTTCCGAGATCGCGTCCGCTGCTATGCCGATACCGACATGTCGCGCGACCCGAAGGAGTTCGCGACACGCCTGAAGAAGCGGGCCACCGAGAACGGCTTCACGTGGCTGAAGATGGACCTCGGCGTTCAGCTTGTGCAGAATCAGCCCGGGGTGCTCACGATGCCGGTCGGGGCTGACACGCGGCAGATGGCGAATGTAATGCACCCGTTCACCGGCATGGAACTTACGCCCAAAGGTGTCGAGGCAATGTCCGCCTACGTCGCCCAGGTACGTGAGGTCATCGGCATGGAGATTCCCCTCGCGGCGGACCACTTCGGCCATATTGGCGTCAATTCCTGCATCCGTCTGGGCAAAGCGCTCGAGCGCTACAACATGGCGTGGCTCGAAGACATGGTGCCGTGGCAGCACGGGCAACTGATGAAGCAGATCAGGGATGCCGTCGATATCCCGATCCTCACGGGCGAGGATATTTACCTCAAGGAAGATTTCGAGAGGCTCTGCTCGATGGGCGCTGTCGATATCATTCATCCCGACCTCGCCACCTCAGGCGGTCTGCTCGAGACCAAGAAGATCGGCGACATGGCTCAGAGCTACGGGGTCGCGATGGCCATGCACTTTGCCGGGACGCCCATCTCGTTCATGGCGAACGCGCATTGCGCGGCCGCGACGGAGAACTTCCTGGTCCTCGAGCATCACGGCGTCGACGTCGACTGGTGGGAAAGCATGGTCAACGAGACGGTCTTCGAAAAGGGTTTCGCGCTCGTAAGCGACCGTCCCGGCCTCGGCGTCACGCTCAATGAGGACACGATCAGGAAGCACCTCGATCCGGCCGATCCCGGCTACTTCGAGCCGACACCGCAATGGGACCGCCGTGATTCCAACGATCGTCTCTGGAGCTGAGTGCTCGCAATCACGACCGAGCTCGCGGCGCGTCTCGAACACGCGGAGGCTCTCGATGCCGCCGATTGCGCGGAGGCGGAGGCGCAACTGCACCCGGAGACGGGCGCCGCCGTGCGCGCTGTGGCGGGCGGCGTACTCGCCTTCGTCGGGGCCGATTCGCCGCTCACGCACGCGCTCGGCCTCGGCATGAGTGGTCCCGTCACTGCTGAGCAGCTCGATGAAGTCGAGGAGTTCTTCCGCTCGCGCGGCGCTCAGGTCACGCTCGATGTCTGCCCCTGCGCCGACCACACGCTGGTCGAGCTCGTGGCTGCTCGCGGCTATCGCATCACCGAGTTTTCCCACGTGATGGTTCGCGCGATCGCGCCGGGCGAGTCCGTGGCGAGCGATTCCGGCGGCGAAATCGAAACCCGCGTTGCTCAATCTCACGAACGAGAACTGTGGGCCCGCACCGTGGTCGCCGGCTTCTTCGGGCGCGACGCCGTTACCGATGAGGAGTTCCGTACGGGTCGCGTCCTGTTCGATATGGCGAATGCGATTGCACTGTTTGCGTCCGTCGGCGGCGAGCCCGCCGGGTGCGCTGCCGTATCGTTGCGCAGTGGAATCGCGAGCTGCTTCGCGGACAGCACCCTGGTGCGTTTCCGCAGACGCGGTGTGCATCGCGCGCTGATCGCTGCCCGCGTTCGCATCGCGGCGCAGCGTGGATGCGAGTTTATAACAGCGGGAACGCAGCCGGGGAGCGGGTCGCAGCGCGATTACGAGCGGCTCGGTTTCCAGGTCGCGTACACGAAAGTGACGATGACTTTGTAACCCGGTCGCGTGGGCTCTCAGGCCGCCTTCGCGATCAGAAACCCAAGCGCGGCCGCGTACGCGAGCAGCGCTTTCCACTCCTCGTTCTTCCTGTACAGCCGTTCCGTCCACCCTCCGACCACGCCCAAAGCACGAAAGCGCGGCACGACCAGCGGCACGCGCTCTGCGTAAGGCCCGTACGCGGGAAACAGCTTACGCAGGTGCTGCTCCTCCAGCTCAATCACAGGCAGATACACACCGACGAACACGGCAGCAAATACAACCGCCAGCAGCGGGTGCCGCGCCGCAACCAGCAGACCCGTGGCGATCACGAGCGTTCCGCAGTAGAGCGGATTACGAACAAACGCATACGGCCCAGTGGTGCTGAGCCGCTCGTTCTTCGCGAGATGTCCCGCCGCCCACGCCCGCAGCAACAGACCCGCGGCCGAGACAGGAACTCCGGCGGCAATAGATGCCCAGGTCGGGCGCGCAAGCGCCACGAACAGGGCCACCAGAACAAACCCGCTCGGCACCCGCAGCCGCGCCACCAGATCCGCGTAAGGCTTAGGGAACCAGTGCCGCCGCATGCTGGAGCGCCGAGAACACGTCGCTGACCGATATTTCGCGCATGCTCGGATCGATATTGCGCCCGCGCTTGTACGTCGTGACGGCGCCGGGACTCCGGAGCACTCGCCACGACCCGCCGCAGGGGCCGTTGCGCGCTGGATCCGTGGGCCCGAAGATCGCCACGCCCGGTTTGCCGAGCGCGGCAGCCAGGTGCATCGGCCCGCTGTCGACGCCGACAACGGCCGCAGCGCGACGCGTCGCGTCGATCAGCCCGGGCAAACCCGAGATGTGCATCCGGGTGTGAGGCGTCTGCACCGCACTGGCGCCGTTCAGCACCAGCTCGACCCCGAGCTCGGCGCGCAGCCGCCGCCCGAGTTCATCGTAGTGCTCCAGCGGCCACTGCTTCGAAATCCAGCCGGCGGTCGGGTTCGCGAGCACGAAAGGATGGCGCGGTAGATCTCCTTCCGGCTCGCCTGGCGGGATGAAGAAACACGGGGCGGCTGCGCTGTTTGCACCGGCCGCCGCCGCGAGCTCGAGGTTCTGATCGACGACATGCTTGCGAGCAGGACGCACCGTATGGGTGTAGAACAGCGACGCCCCCAGCTCGCGCGTGTCGCGGAATCCGTAAATGTCCCGCGGCCAACCTGCCGTTGCGAAGAAAGCGGACTTGAACAACCCCTGGAAATCGACCACGAGGTCGGGGCGGAACGCTCGCACGCGGCGCGCGCTGTCGAGCAGGTCGTGCCGAGTGGCTTCGATTACGTCGTCGATGCACGGGTTGGCCTCCAGCAGCACGCGCCAGCGCGGCTCGATTGCCCAGCCGATGCATGCCTCGGGAAAGCTTCGCCGCAACGCCGCTACCGCAGGCAGTGCGTGGATCACATCGCCCATCGCTCCCAATCGGACGACGAGGATGCGAGCGGGAGTCATTGACGGCTGCGCACATGCGCGACGAGCTCCCGTGTTCGTTCGAAATCCGCCGCTTCCTCGCGCACGACCTCGTCTGCGATAAGCACCCGATCGACCGCGGCCAGGCCCGCCACCAGCTCGGCCCGCGCCCGCGCCGGCAGAATCGGATTGGACGGGGAGGTGATCACTACTACCAGCCTGCGTCCATGCCGCTTCAGCGATTCGAGCCGGCGCGCGTGGTCCGCCGTCAAAGGGTCGAAATGGCCGGTCACGACAACAGCTTCCGGCTCGATAATCTTCTGTCTGGTATCCAAAGCCATCATTTGAGCACAGGCAACGTGCTCAGAAGTGCCAGTGCTTCATCGATTACGCGTTCGCTGGCAACGCCGGTCATGCACCGGTGGTCGATCGGGCATTCACGGAGCAGGCACGGCGCGCAGTCGACCGGTTCGCGCACAACGCGAGCGAGCGGCCCGGTCGGGCCGGTAGTCTCATCGTTCGTCGCGCCGAAAACCGCGACGGTCGGTACGCCGAGCGCGGAGGCGATGTGCATGCCGCCGGAATCGTTCGTCAGATACACGCGGCACGCGGCTGCGAGCTCGATGTACTCACGCAAAGCCGTCTGGCCGGCAAGATTGCGTGCCCGCGGGCCGATGCGTGTGGCGATCTCTTTACACAGAACACGCTCATCCACGGAGCCGAACAGGGCGACACTCGCATCCAGCCGAACGGCCAGTTCACTGGCGGCCTCGGCAAACCGCTCCGGCAGCCAGCGCTTGGCCGTTCCGTACGCCGCGCCCGCGCTGACGCCGATCACAGGCTCACGAATGCCGAGTTTTTCAAAACGCGCTCGGCCGGATTCGGCGGCCGGCTCTGCCCCATGCAGCCGAATCGTGCTCTCGCGCGGCAGATCGTCGATTAACCCCGCGCGGCGCAGCAATTCCAGATAGTAGAACTGCTCGTGCCGGGGAATGTCGCCTTCGCGAGGCACGGGGATCCGATCGGTCAGCAGCCACCCGCGGGTGTCACGGTCATAGCCGATCCGCCGCGGAATCCGCGCCAACCACGCAAGAGCTGCCGCCTCGAAAGCATTCTGGAGCAGCACGGCGGCATCGAAGCGGCGTGCCCGGAGCATACGGGCGAGCCGCAGCTTCCCGCCGATGTCGTTCCATCCGCGCCCGGCCGTGTACGGAATCACCTCGTCCGCGAAAGATTCGCGGGCGTACAAATCCGCGACCCAGGGCCGTGCGAGAACCGTTACATGTGCGCGCGGGAATCGCCGCCGCAGTGCCTGGAGCGCCGGAAGAGACATGACCGCATCGCCCACCCAATTCGTGGCGCGAACCAGAACGCGGTCAATACGGTCCATCTAAGCTAATGATATGGCTCGCTTCTATAGCCGCGACGAACTCCTCCGCCAGCGCGAGCAGTGGAAGCGCGAGGGCAAGGCCGTCGTCTTTACCAACGGCTGCTATGACTTGCTTCACCCCGGCCACATTCGGCTGCTGGAAGCGGCGCGTTCCTTCGGCGACATTCTGATCCTCGCTCTCAACACCGACGCCAGCGTGCAACGGCTCAAAGGTCCCAACCGTCCTTTGATACGAGAGCACGACCGCATCGCGCTTGCATGCGCGCTCGCATCCGTGGACGCAGTCACCACGTTCGATGAAGACACTCCTCGTGAGCTGATCGCGGCCGTGCTCCCCGATATCCTCATCAAGGGCGCCGACTGGGCGCACTTCATTGCCGGCAGGGAAGAGGTTGAAGCCGCCGGAGGGAAGGTGCTCGCTCTGCCGCTGGAGCCCGGCTATTCGACCACCGGCATGATCGACGCCATCCTGCAGCGCTGACCCGTGACGCATCCCGCAGTCCGCGACCTGTTCGAAGATCTCGCCCGCGCACCCGCCTTTCAGGAGCTCATCCGCCGGCTCCAGCGGGGCGAGCAGTCGCTTGCGCTGTCCGGCCTGACGGCTACCGCCAGGGCGATCTACCTCGTCCTCCTCGCGCGCGCGGCGGAGCGGCCCCTGTTCGTCATCGTGGACGGAAACCAGCAGGCCGAACGCCTTTACGAGCTGGTCGCGAGCTTCCACGATCTCCTGACACCCGCGCGCGAAGGTGGACACCCGCAGATTCTCCCCGCCCTCGACGTCCTGCCGCACCAGCACCTGTCGCCTCACAACGAGATCAGTGAACAACGCGCGGTCGCGCTCTGGCGAATGGCGACGCGAACGCCGCCGATCACGATCACCCCGATCGCGTCCGCCCTGCTCCGGACCGAACAGCGCGACTTCTACCGCCAGCTCGCTGTGGCACTCCGCGTCGGCGAGGAGATGGCGCTCGAAGACATAGTCAACCACCTCGAGAGCATCGGCTACCAGAAGCGCGAGCCCGTAGAGCTGGTAGGCGAATATTCTGTCCGTGGCGGAATCCTCGATGTCTTTCCCGCCGAGGCCGAGCGCCCGCTCCGCATCGAGTTTTTCGGCGATCTCATCGAGTCCATGCGGCGCTTCGACGCGGAAACCCAGCGGTCCGTACTTGAAATCAATGACGCGCTGCTGCTCCCGCTGATCGAGTACCCTCGCTCGCCGGAAATCTTTCGCGAAGCCGCTGAACTCGCCGGACGCGAGCGCGTGCCCATCGCCGGCTCCGAATTCGCCGGCTGGGAATATTACGTCGCTGCCGCTCGCCCGCGCAGCGGTTCCGTCCTGTCCATGGCAAAGAACGCCGTGCTGGTCTGGGACGAGCCCGAGCAGATCATGGGGGCCGCGGAGCGTCTGTGGAAACGCCTCGAAGAACCCGAGAAAGCGCATCCCGTGCCTCCCGAGAAGAACTTCTTTCGGATGGAGGAGCTTGCCCCCGAACGCCAGGACCGTACAGAGGTGAGCCTCCGCGAGCTCGAGCTGATCACCACGCCCGGCGCGCAGCCGCTGCACATTGCGACACGGCCCGCAATGTCGTTCCACAACAACATGCAGGTTGCTGTCGGCGAGAGCCGTTCGATCGTGGAGCGCGGCGGGCGCGTCGTATTGTTCGCGGCGTCGGTCGGAGAGCTTGAGCGGCTCGCCGACATACTGCAGGAGTACCGTGTGCCGTTTCAGCTGGGCCTTGACAGCTCCGAATCGACGCCGCAGTATCTTGCGGAGCGCGTCTACATGGCCGGCGCGGCCGCGAGCACGTTCCTCGTCAAAGCGGGCATTCGCCGCGGAGCGTTCTTTACCGACTCGAATGTAGCGCTGTTCGGCTATGAGGACCTGTTCGACACGTCGGAGCTCATTGCGCAGCCGGGCCGAAGCAAATCCGCCGCAGCCGCGTTCCAGGCCGATATCGCCGATCTGAAACCGGGCGATTATGTAGTGCACACCCAGCATGGGGTTGGCCGTTTTCTCGGCCTGCGAACGATCAGCCACGGCGAGCAGGCGGGCGACTTCATGCTCGTCGAGTATGCTGCCGAAGCGAAGCTCTACGTGCCGCTCACCCGCATGGACCTCGTGCAGAAGTACCGCGGCGCGGGCGACGGCGCGCAGCCTGCGCTCGATCGGCTGGGTGGCGCTACGTGGGCGCGCACGAAGTCAAAGGTCAAGGCGAAAATGCGCGACATGGCGGATGAGCTGCTCAGGCTCTACGCCGCGCGGAAGCTGACTGAGGGCTTTGCCTTTTCGCGCGACGCGAACTGGCAGCGCGAGTTCGAGGACGCCTTCGAATACCAGCCGACCAGGGACCAGATTACGGCCGTTCGCGACATCAAGCGAGATATGGAAAGTTCGCTGCCGATGGACCGCCTGCTCTGCGGCGACGTGGGCTACGGCAAGACCGAGGTGGCCATGCGCGCTGCCTTCAAGGCTCTCGGAGACGGCAAACAGGTCGCAGTTCTCGCTCCGACGACTGTACTTACGCTGCAGCATTTCGAGACCTTCAGGCGACGCTTCGCCGCGTTCCCTGTATGCATCGAGATGCTGAGCCGCTTCAGGAACACAAAAGAGATCAGGGCGACGCTCGAGGAGTTGGCGGCCGGCAAAGTGGACGTTGTCGTCGGCACGCACAGGATGCTGTCTGGGGACGTCCAGTTCCATGATCTCGGGTTGCTGATCGTCGACGAGGAACAGCGCTTCGGCGTGCGCCACAAGGAACGAATCAAACAGATCCGGAAGAACGTCGACGTGCTGACCATGTCTGCAACTCCGATCCCCCGCACGCTGCACATGTCGCTGCTCGGACTGCGCGACATGTCCGTCATCGAGACTGCGCCAAAGGACCGCCTGTCCATCAACACCGTCGTGGCGCACTTCGATGCCGAGCTGATCCGCAGTGCCGTCGAGCAGGAGCTGCAGCGCGGCGGGCAGGTTTACTTCATCCACAACCGCGTGGACTCGATCTGGTCACGCGCGGCGATGCTCAGGGAACTGGTGCCGTCGCTCCGCATCGGCGTCGGGCATGGGCAGATGAGCGAGGCCGAGCTCGAAAAGGTGCTGCTCGGCTTCATGCGGCACGAATACGACGCGTTCGTGTCGACAACCATCGTGGAAAACGGGCTTGACATCCCGCTCGCCAACACGATGATCATCGAAAACGCGGAGCGCTACGGCTTGTCCGAGCTCTACCAGCTGCGCGGGCGCGTCGGCCGTTCGAACCGCCGTGCATACGCCTACCTGCTCGTGCCTGCCGATACCGAGCTCAGCGAAGTGGCGCGCAAGCGGCTTGCCGCGCTCAGAGAGTTCAGCGATCTCGGGGCCGGCTTCAAGATAGCGGCGCTTGACCTGGAATTGCGCGGAGCGGGAAACATCCTCGGTGGTGAGCAACACGGCCACATCGCGGCAGTCGGGTTCGACACATATGTACGGCTGCTCGAAGAAGCCGTTCACGAACTCCGGGGCGAAGAGGTCGCGCCGGAGATTCAGTCGAGCCTCAATCTCGGCCTCGACATTCGCATCCCGCAGGAATACATAGCCGATGACACGCAGCGGCTGCGCACATACAAGCGCATCTCCGAAGCCGACGCCGAAGAAGACGCACAGCGCATCCGCGAGGAACTCGAGGACCGTTACGGGCCAGTGCCCGACGCCGTTATCAACCTGCTGCGGTTCTCACTGCTGAAGACTCTGGCGAGGCGCGCGGGCATCGAAGCGATCGATCGGCGCGGCGGA
>DASSSG010000613.1:0-8256 GCA_035708545.1 Bryobacteraceae bacterium
GGCAGCAGGCCGTCGCGGTCCAGCAGCGATGCGAGCGCGAGCCCGCCCAAACCGCTGCCGGCCTTCGTAAGAAATTCGCGGCGCGACCGCGCCAGCCGTTTGTGCGCACCCATTGCTAATTCCTGTACACGAATTCGTTCGAGTTGAGCAGCATGTGGCAGAGATCGACCAATGCTGCGCCGTGCGCCGGTTGCACACTCTCCGGCAGGTACTCCGGCACGGCAAGCTTTCCGCCCGCCGCGGCGCGCCGCTCGACGATGTCGCGGTGCTTCGCAAGGAACGTCAGCACTGTGTCTTTTTCGCCTCCGTCCGGCCGTCGCGAGTACGCGAGCTGAAACGCCCGCTCGATCTGCCGCGTCGTGTCGGCGCCCGCCTCGCGCAGCACGCGTCCGGCGAAGGCTCGCGCCCAATCCAGCGTGAGTTTGTCGTTCAGAAGTGACAACGCCTGCATCGGCGTAATCGTATTGTTCCGCCGTCCGCAGGACTCATGCGTGTCCGGCATGTCGAACGACTCGAGCATCGGATAGCGGGCGTTGCGCCGCACGAATATGTACACGCTGCGGCGATTCCGTTCCTCCGGCGGCGAGACTTTCCAGCCGCCGCGAGGCGGCGGCATTCCATCCGGCAGCTCCGGCATGACGCTCGGCCCGCCGACCTTCGTGTTAAGCACTCCGGCCACGCTCAGCGCGGCATCGCGAATTACTTCGCCCTCGAGCCGCTGCCGAGGGAAGCGCCACAGCAGCCGGTTGCGCGAGTCCTCCTTCGCCGCGGCCTCGTTGAAGGCGGACGATTGCCGGTACGTGCCGGACATAACGATGAGCTTGTGCATTGCCTTCATATCCCAGCCGGAACGGACGAACTCTGTGGCGAGCCAGTCGAGCAGTTCGGGGTGCGTCGGCCGCTGCCCCATGATTCCGAAATCACTGGGCGTACCGGCAATGCCTTCGCCGAAGTGGTAATGCCACATGCGGTTCACCATCACACGCGCCGTCAGTGGATTTTCCGGATCGGTGAGCCAGTTGGCGAGCGCGGTGCGCCGGCCGGTCGACCGCCCGCCAGCAGGGGCAACGATCTTCGCCGGGCCGGGCGCGAGCAGCGTCAGGACCCCGGGCTCGACCGCTTCCATCGGGTTGTCCCAGACGCCGGTTTTCAGGATGTGCGTTGCAGGCGCGGTGGCGCTGATGTCCCGCATGCCGATGCCGGTCGGCATGTCGCCGGGATGCAGCGAAGCAAATCTGCCAAGCTCCGTCTTGAGAGCCTGATAACGCTGTTTCTGTTCGCCCTTCAAGCCTCGCGCGGCAGTCTCGTCGTCCACCTCGAGGTACGGCTTCGCCTTCATGAACATCTGCCATTCGTATGGATTGCGTTCGGCGGCGGGTTTCGCGATCACCGCCTGAATCTCCGGCGGATACTTATCGACGAACTCTTTGAGGATCGCCTGCTTCTTCGGCGCGAGCAGGGTCGCCATCTGATCACGGATCGGCTTCGTCTGTTCTTCCCACTTCGACATCGCCGCGCGGTACTCGCCGGCCTTGTCGCCGGGCAGCAACTCGATCTGGTCATCGGCCGCGGTGTTCGCGTAGAACGCCTGCAGGCGGTAGTAGTCGGCCTGGAGGATGGGGTCGAATTTGTGATTGTGGCAGCGCGCGCAACCGTAAGTCAGGCCCATGAACACGGCGCCGGTCGTGTCGGTGATGTCGTCGAGAATTTCCTGGCGGCGCTGCATCAGGTTGCGAGCGTTGCTCTCGTCCGGGTAGTGCCGGTTGAACGCCGTCGCGACCCGCGCGTCCAGGTCGTTCGGCCACAGCTCGTCCCCGGCGATCTGTTCCCTGACGAATCGGTCGTACGGTTTGTTCGAGTTAAACGCGCGGATCACGTAATCGCGGTAACGCCAGGCGTTCGGGCGGGTTTCGTCGCTTTTGAACCCCTCGCTTTCAGCGAATCGCGCGAGGTCGAGCCAGTGCCGAGCCCACCGCTCGCCATAGTGCGGCGATGCGAGCAGCCTGTCCACGACCTTTTCGTACGCCGCTGGCGATTTGTCGGCGAGAAATGCTTCGAGTTCGTCGGGCGCGGGCGGCAAGCCGATCAAATCAAAGCTCACGCGGCGGAGGAGGGTGACACGATCGGCGCGGCGCGAAGGGTTGATCCCACGCGCTTCGAGTTTGGCGAGAACGAGCGCGTCAATCGGAGTGCTGACCCAGGCCGTGTTGCGGACGGCCGGCACCGCGGGACGCTTCACCTTTTGGAAGGCCCAGTGGTTCTTCTGCGCAGGCGTGAAAAAGGATTTGCTATCGACTGTGGCGGCCAGCAGCGTGCCGGCGAAGGCTGCGGTCAACAGGAGGCTCAAATAGACAGACCTCATAGGATTCGGCTCACCTCGGCGGGTCGAGATACGAATCTATTAATTCTGACTGGCGCGGGGCCCCGCCGTCAATTCCGAGCGGCCGTGGCACTGTTCGTGAAAGCCGGTTCTCGTAAGATTCGTTACACCGAAAACGCGTCTACCGGAACGCTCCAACCGTGGTGCCCACGGGGCAACGTATCCCGGCAGCTTCCGTTCGGGTTGAAGTTCCTTTGGCAGATTCCGGGGGAGCCTACCACACGCCGCAACTCACCCGAGAGCAGCCGCCAGCCGCAGGCACTCGCGCTTGTACGCCGCCGCGCGGGCGGGATCGCGGCGGCGCCACACCGAGATTGGCATGTACTTCTGCAGTTCATAAAGCAAATAGAAGATTCGGCGGGTTTCCGCCTCGGACGACCTGTCGCGTTCGGCGCCATAGCCGTCCCAGAACGGCGGGTCGCTGATGCCGCAGTAATCGAGAACGGCAAACTCGATTTCCGGATCGCCCCAGAGCGCCCGGTCGAGGTCGACGAGACCCGTCACGCGGCCCTGTGCGTCGACCAGGATGTTCTGTGCCCAAACGTCCATATGCAGGAGGCTGGCGGCGACATCGCGGTCGAAAACAGCGCGGTGCCTGTCGAGAGCGCGCCGCAGCCCATTCGCCTCGACCCCTGAATAGCAACCGCACGCGACCACGTCGTCGACGAGTTTGTTCCACATCAGCTCGAAGGCAGCGGTCCACGTGGGCTGTGGTTCCATCGGGCGGTGGGCGCCCAGGTACCCGAACGCCTCGGCCGTGATGGAGTGCAACTGCCGCAGGTGCTCGCCGGTCTGCCGCAATACGGTGGCGACTTCGGCCCCGCCCAGGCGGGCTTCGCTCATGGGCCTGCCCGGCAGCGCGGTCATGAGGAGGTAATCGCGATCCAGCTTCGTGCGCGTGAAATCCGCCGCCACGATTTCGGCGACGGGAATCGTTGTCCGCTCCCGGATGAGCGCGTGCAGTGCGGGCTCCTGCCGCATCATCCGCCGCTCGTAAAACAACAGTCCCGTTTCGTCGGCCGGCGCGATCCGCAACACCCACCGGCGGCCGGCGGCCTCGACCCAGCAAGACTCGTTATGCTTGCCCGTTCGAATGCGGCTCAAGCACACGTCGCGTGCTTTGAGCCCAAGCTGGTCCGCTGCGAGGGCCGCGAGTTCGCAGTTCAACGCGCCGCCGCTGCCAGCGCGCGTACGTGCGGCAGAATCGAGATCAGCAGCTCGGCACCGGGATTCTCGGCCGCTTTCAGCCGTTCGGCCGCGCCCTCTGCTCGGCCATTCAGTGCTTGCAGGCCGACTGCCGCGACTTCCTTCAGAGCTGCAGATACCGGCTTCAGCTCAGCAAGCAGCGCCGAACGTTCTATGACTGGCGCAAGTTCGCGATCGTTGTCTCGCCAGCGCTCCAGCGCTCGCCGGATCCGGTCCGCATCCGCCTGCTGCCTTGATTCCAGGAATCGTTTAACGACGCGTCCGAACTGCCGTGCGCGCTCGCTTTCCGGTCGCGCCGTGTCCACCATGCGGTTCAGGGGCGTCGACTGGAAGTACTTCCGGGTGGCATTGCGTTTGTAGTTCTTCACTGGCTCGACTACTTCCGCCAGCGTCCGCACCGGCCCGATCGGCCCCTCACCCGCCAGCCGCTCCAGCATCCGTTCGTATGCAATCCGGTGCGTGAGGCCGGCGCGGTCCAGCTCGCGGCTTACTGCTTCGAGCCGCCGGTACATGGAATCAAGGTCGCGGACACTCTGCGGGGACCACAGCCGCTCGGCAATGGCCGCCGCTCGCGGCCATACCCGGGCGTCCAGCATCTCGGGCGTCGCGAACTCGGCCCACATGCAGGCCTCGCCTCCGAGGACCCTTCCCTTCTCCTCGTCCGTGAGGCCGGCGCCGGGACCTTCGAAAGGCTCGACCGCATAATGCGTCGAGGCGGGCAGCATGAGATCGAGATAGAAGCCGGTCGACAGCATCGACCGGTAGCCCTGCCGGACAGCGGCGGCGAGCGTCTTCTGATTGCGCCACGACTGGACCACAATGTCTTTCGGCAACTGCGGGTGCAGAATGTCGTCCCAGCCAGTCATGGTCTTACCCGCACGCGTGACGAGCGGCAGCAGGCGCTGGTTGAACCTGGCCTGGAGGTCGTGATTGGTCGCGAGGCCGTTATTTTTCCTGAACTCGACGATCGCGGGATTGCGGTCCCAGTGCTTTCCTTCCACCTCATCGCCGCCGATGTGGAAGTACTGGTCTGGGAACAGACCGGCCATTTCCTCGATGAACCCGCCGAGCAGCTCGTACGTGCTCTCCCGGGCAGGGTCCATGACGGGCTCGAAAATGCCCCAGTTGCGAATCAGCTCGTATGGTCCGGGCATGGACGCCAGCTCGGGGTGCCCGACGAACCAGCTGTTCGTGTGACCGGGCATATCGAACTCGGGTACGACGCGGATGCCTCGATCCGCGGCGTAGGCGATAATGTCGCGGATCTCCGCCTGCCGGAAGTACAGCCCGTCGGAACCCATCCCGTGCAGCTTCGGGTAACGGCGGCTCTCGACGCGGAAGCCCTGGTCGTCCGTGAGGTGCCAGTGCAGGACGTTCATTTTGACGAGCGCCATGCCGTCCAGAGTCCGCTTCACCGCGTCCATGCCGAGCCAGTGCCGCGAGACGTCGAGGAGCAGGCCGCGCCACGGGAAGCGCGGCCGGTCGTCGATGGTGACGGCAGGAAGGGCCCAGCCCTGACCTGACATCTGAACGAGCTGCAGAACGGTTTCGAGCCCGCGCAAAACGCCGAGGTCGGTGGCAGCCTCGAGCCGCGCCCCGTCCGGCCGGACCTCGACTCGATACGACTCATCGTCGCCAAGCCGGGGAAACTCTCCCGTCTCGCGCGCGAACCGCACCTCGACAGCGGCCGCCCCCTGCTGGCCGCGCGGGATTCCGGTTCGCGCCTCAAAGCGGCGCTCGAAACGACCGATCGCACGCCCGATTCGCGGGGTCGTGATCGCTGCCACGACGCGGAGACCATCGTTCACACCCAGGCTGCCGCGACCACGCGTAATCTGCGCCGGCCAGGGCATCAGCGGTGGAAACCCGTCCTGCGCAGGTAACAGGGCAGCGACGAGCAGAGTAAGTGATAAGAGGCGCAGTGGCTTCACGTCGCCTATCTTATTCAACTCGCCGTCAGGCGAACGCGATGCCCACACTCGCGAACGAGCTTCCTGGTACTTTTGCTGCCCGTCCCTCCCCGCAAAAGAGGTCTGGTAACCCGCGGTGAACAGGATACATCATAAGGTCAGCCAACACGACGCTGAAAGATCCCTGGCGTCTGCAAAGCTTCGGGGCGAATTTCCGAGTGTCTGCGCAGATTACGGAAAGGGACGTGTGTCGGCGAGTGGAGACCGAAGTGCGATTGATCGCGGGCATCGACACGGCGATGCCGGACATCAAGAACTCGTGGAGCTACCACGCGGCATGGAATCAGAACGACCGGCTGTGGCGGGAAGACTTCCGCCAGCTCGCCGGCTGCGGTTTTGACCTGCTGCGCTGGGGCATGCCGTGGTCGTTGACCGAACCCGAAGAGGGCCGGTATCGCTGGGATCTGATCGATCCGAAGATTGAACTGGCGGCGAAGCTCGGGCTCGAGATCTTCTATCCGATAGTTCACTTCAACTACCCGAGCTGGATTCCGCGGCCAGGCGAGCAGCACGCGGTATTGTCACACCGGCTCGCTGAACGTCTTGAAGTGTTCACCGGCAAGCTGCTCGGGCGATACAAGTTCCGACTCGTGGTTCCGGTGGTCGAAGTCGCGATGGAATCGATGCAGCGCGGCGGGGCCGGCAAGTGGCAGCCCCACCTTCGTTCGAAAACGAGCCATCGCCGCATCTGGACGAATCTCATTCACGCGTTCCGGGCATCGGCCAGAGTGGCGCATGAGCACGGGGCACAGGTCATCTGCTGCGAGCCCGCACCGGACATCGAAACCGTGCTGGCGCTCGGCGATGCCGTCGATATTGCCGGCATCGACCTCTACCCCCATATCCACCGCGAGCGCACGATCGTGGGCTACCTCCGCGACTGGTGGCGGAAGACGGGCGTGCCGCTGTGTCTGGCCGAGTTCGGCACCCCCGAAACGTACGACCCGAGGACCCGCCGCGACGCCGTCGGCCGCTTCACGCAGGCAGGTGTTGATATGCATCGCGTACTGGAAGCGAAGCTCCTGCGCGTTGCGCTGGAGCAGGCGCACGCGGAAGCCGTTCCCATCCCGTACGGCGGCTGGTATCCGGGTACCGGGAACATCGGGTGGGGGTGGGCGCTCACTCGCGACCGCAGCCGTAACGATTGCGATCGCGCCGGTCTCGTCGACCTCGCGCGCCAGAAGGACGGCAGCCTGAAACGCGTGCTCTGCAGGGACCTGGTGCAGGAGATTATCGGGCTGCGGGATATTTACGGTCCTGTCGAGCGTCCGCAGATCGCGACCGGCGCGTCCGCCGCGTAATCAAGCCGGTGTAATCACGCTCGCCGGTGCGCGCGAGCCGACCTCCTGGTCCTTGTATTGAAGCTGGTACAGCCGCCAGTACAGCCCGCGCTTTGCGAGGAGTTCCTGGTGCGTGCCGGTTTCACGCAGCTGGCCTTTGTGCATCACGAAAATGCGGTCGGCGCGCTGAATGGTTGACAGCCGGTGCGCGATGATGATCGAGGTTCGGCCTTCGACCAGCCGCCCGAGCGCTTCGCGTATCCGAAGCTCCGTGTCGGTGTCCACACTCGAGGTCGCCTCGTCGAGGATGAGAATGCGCGGATCGTGGGCCAGAGCGCGGGCAAAGCTGACAAGCTGCTTCTGGCCGGTCGACAGGCCGGCGCCGCGCTCGCGTACCGGGTGATCGAGACGGTCGGGCAACCCCTCCACGAAATCGCGCAGGTTCACCTGCTCGATGGCCCGCCACAGGTCCTTGTCGCTGATCCCGCTTGTGCCGAGGCGTATGTTGTCGGCAAGCGTGCCGGTAAACAGGTAGGCGTCCTGGAGCACGATGCTGAACTGCGCGCGCAAATCGTGCAGCGAGAACTCCCGGATGTCGGTACCGTCGAGAGTGATGCTGCCGCGCTGCACGTCATAGAACCGAAGCATGAGGTTCGTGAGCGTCGTTTTGCCGGCGCCAGTGTGACCTGCGACAGCGATCGTCTCCCCGGTCTCGATGCGGAAACTGACATCGCGCAGTACCCATTCCTCGTCTTTGTACGCGAACCAAACACGGTCGAACTCAATCGTGGCGGAGCGCGGCGTCAGCGGCCGGGTGGCCGGCGAGTCGACGATCACCGGTGCGGTATCGAGCAGCCTGAACACGCGCTCGGCGGCGGCCATGGCGCTTTGGAGAATGTTGTACTTTTCGCTGAGGTCCTGAATCGGCCGGAAGAACCTCAGGCCGTACTGAAAGAACGTGACGAGGATGCCCACCGTCATCGCGCCGGTTGCGATGCGCCAGCCGCCGTAGGCGAGCAGCATCGCCAAAGCCAGCATGCTCAGGAACTCCACGACGGGGTAAAACCAGCCGTAAGCGAAGATCGAGTCCTTGAACGCCAGCATGTGCTCGCGATTCACGGCATCGAATTCCCGCGAGCTCTTGCGCTCGCGATTGAACAACTGGAGGACGCTGATGCCGTTGACGTGCTCCTGCAGGTGGGAGTTGATTTTCGCGATGGCGACGCGAATGCGGCGGTAGCTCTGCTGTACCGTGCGGCGGAACGTCAACGTCGCGAGCACGACGAACGGCATGACCAGCAGCAGCAGGCCGGTCATGGCAGGGCTCAGTTTCATCATCGCGATCACCACGAAGCTGAGGACCAGGACATCGCCGATCAGGGTCACCAGGCCTGATGTGAACAGCTCATTCAGCACGTCG
>DASSSG010000614.1:0-11732 GCA_035708545.1 Bryobacteraceae bacterium
TTGGTGGAGACGCGGATGACTTCATCCGATACATGGTCGACGGCGTGCAGCGCATGCACGTGTTGCTGAACGACATGCTCGCCTACTCCCGCGTTACCAACGAGCCGAGTAATCGGCCCTTCACACACTGCAATCTCGAGCAGGTCGTGGCGACGGCACTGGCTAATCTTGAAACCGCCATCAAAGAGAGTGAGGCCGAGGTAACCCGCGATGAGCTGCCGACAGTGCTCGGTGATGAAACGCAGCTCACGCAGGTGTTTCAGAACCTCATCGCCAACGCGATCAAGTACCGCAGCGAGGCGAGACCGCGCGTTCATATCTCCGCGCGCGCCAACGACGCCGAGTGGGTGTTCGGCGTCCGCGATAACGGCATGGGCATCGAGCCGAAGTATCACGAACGCATCTTCGGGATTTTCAAGCGCCTCCACGGCAAGGAGAAGCCCGGTACCGGCATGGGACTCGCGATCTGCAAGAGAATCATCGAGCGTCATGGGGGCCGGATCTGGGTACACTCGATGCCCGGCGACGGCGCGCTGTTTCAGTTCACGATTCCGGCGTAGCGCGGAGGCGCGGCCGCAGCGCGAATCCCGCAGCCATACCACAGAGCACGCCCACAGAGTCGAACCCCATATCCGCGACCTCGAGCGATCGTTCGATCGCAACTACCGCCTGCAGGAATTCCATCACAACTCCGTGCACGAGCATCGCCACAGCCACAGCGAGTGCTGCTCTCGTCTGCCGAAAGGCGAGCATCGCAAACACCGCCAGCGTACAGTATGCGAGCAGGTGCCCGGCTTGATCGCTCGCAGGCGGCGCGGCCCGCGCAATAACCGGCCCCGGCGCGAGCAGGACGACCGTCACGAGCGCGAGGTCAACAATCCATACAATGAACCACTGCCGGTGAATGCGGCCGGGCGTCACTTCCAGCCCGGCCGCGACACCGTCGCGCGATAGTTCGAGTCGTTGAAATCGGGATTGCGCACCGGCGCGTAAAGCCTGCCATTGGTTCCCCGAACCGCCGGCCGATCCTGCGTATAGATCCAGACGCGGTGCTGGTCCCACACGATGATTTCGTCCCGGGCATCGCCGGTAACGTTGGTCACGTGGTATGCGAGATCGGGGTGCCCGTCATCGGGAAACATGACGACACGGCGCTGCTGGCCGTCAATCATGCCGCCTTCGCGAATATTCGCCGAAAGCAGCGCGAACTCCTGTCCGTCGCCGCGCCAGTTTACGGGAGCGAGATGCGTCGATCCCGGCGACAGCTCCTTTTGTGCGAGCATCCGTCCGTCGGGATCGAACAGGGTCACGATGCCCGGGCTGCGCCAGAAGTTTGCGATATAGATTTGCAAACCCGGCAAATCAGGCCGAAACCTGCCAACGCTCTGCGTTTGCGCGTGCCCTACCCGAACCTGTCTGAGAAGCCTTCCCGTGTGCTCGAATACCAGAAAACCTTCATCGCTTCCGCAGATGTAGATGCGCGGAGGGGCTTTCGGGTCGGCTCCGTAGCTGCCGGCGGAGATGCCGTCGGGGTGATCGCGCAGTTCCCGGTCATGGGACCACAGGGGCTTCTGAAGATGGCTCCACAGGCTGTAGCCGATGACGAATTCCTGCCGTCCATCGCCGTCGATGTCGACGGGAAACGGATAGTGGCCGGTCTGGCCTTCCCCCTGCCAGCGAAGCTGCAGATCTTTATCGAAAACCCAGAACCAGCGGTACCGGTCCTTGATTACGATGTCCTGCGCGTGTTTGCCGCCCGAAAGGTTCACGAATGCGATGGAATCGCCGTTATTCAGGTCGTACGGCCGCTCCTTGTTGTCCTCCGAAGCAGCCGGCATCCACACTCGCTGCTTTACCTTGCCGGTCGCGCCTTCAAGGACCTGAAGCTGAAAATCCCGTACCAGGACGACTTCGTTCCTGCCGTCGCCGTCGAGATCGTGAATCTGGAACGGGGTGTCGTTCGTCAGGAGGCCATTGCGCGGATCGGGCCGGCCGAGCTGCCACAGTAATTTTCCGTCCAGCGTCACGGCAGTCAGGCAGCTTATGTGATCGAATGCGTCGCCGCGCACGCGCGGGATGTTCTGCGCGATGAGCATGTCGACGCGCCCATCGCCATCGAGATCACCGAACCGCACGTTCCGTCCGGCGCCATAGCCTGGTGTCGAGAACGTCTTCCAAAGCGCCGGCTGCGGATTCTCGCGGCGCAGCGCAGCCAGGGCCGCCTCTCGCTCCTGAATACGGATCTCGATCGCCCGCCGGACCGCGTCCGGCGCGGTGACCACGAAGCCCTGGAAACGCGCGGGCACATTCGCCATCAGACCCGCCTCGCCCCTGAGGAGCTCGCTGTCGGAGCTCTCGAGAATCGCCCTGCCGTCGATCGAGGCTCGCATGGCCGGACCTTTGTTTTCCACCTCGAGACGGTAGTAGCGCCGCGTATCGTAGGAAAACGGCGCAGCCGCGAGCTGCCGCCACTCGGCCTTGCGCAGCTCCTTCTCGATCGGCTGGCGGACCAGAATGACGGCTTCATTCCCGCCGCGCAGCGCGAATACGTAATAATGCCGCGACGTGTGATAGCGGAAGACCACGCCCGCCAGCTCGCGCGTGGAGAGCGGCCTTACGCTCGCGGCCACGGTGTAGTCGGTCCACTCTTCGTCGCCGGTGACGAACAGAGGCGTGGTACGGGCAGGTTCGCTGTTTACCTGGTGCTGTTCGAGGTAAGGCCTGCCGTCTTCATCGCTTACCACCCAGGAATCGAGATGTACGATCGGATTGCGCCACGGGTGCGCGCGCACGCCACGATGCTCGATGTAGTGATACTCCTGAATCGCCCCGTTCAACTGGCCGATGGGCTGTGACAGCAGCCCAGGCGGGTAGCGCGAGAAGTCGTCGCGAAACAGATCTGCCGCCATTGCCGCGGCGCTCGCCAGTACGGCAACACCGCATGTGAGATAAACTGTCATCCTGCCGATCACTGAAATGTCACCGATGCTCCGTCGCAATTTTCTCAGAACCTCCGCGGCAGGCGCTACTGCGCTCTCGGCCGGCAGCGTTCTCGGAGCGAACGAGCGCGTCAACGTCGGTCTCATCGGATGCGGCGGACGGGGACGTCTGGTCGGACGCCTGATGCGGGAAGCGCCGAATGTCGCGTTCACCGCCGTCGCCGACGTGTATCAAACCAACGCCGACCGGGCGCGCGAGTGGGCAGGAAGCGATGCCCGCGGCTTTCAGGACTTCCGAAAGCTTCTGGAGCTGAAGGACGTCGACGCGGTGCTGATCGCGACGCCGGATCACTGGCACGCCATCGCCAGCGTACTGGCCTGCGAGGCGGGCAAAGACGTGTACGTCGAAAAACCCACGTCGCTCACGATTCGCGAAGGACGTGCGATGGTCAGGGCTGCTCGCCGGTACAACCGCATTGTTCAGGTGGGGACGCAGCATCGGTCTGCGCCGCATTTCCGGAAGATCGCGGACATGATCCAGGGCGGAGCGATCGGCAAAGTCAACTTCGTGCGTGTGTGGAACTCGGTGAATCTCACGCCGGAGGGCATCGGGCGAAAATCCGTGCAGGATCCGCCGGCCGGACTCGACTGGGACATGTATCTCGGCCCGTCGCCAAAAGTACCTTTCAATCCGAACCGATTTCTGGGCACTTATCGTTATTTCACGGATTATTCGGGCGGATATATCACTGATTTCGGCAACCACCGGCTGGACACCATGCAGCAAATCATGGGGGTCACCGCGCCCCGCACGATATCGGCCTCCGGCGGCCGGTTTGTGCTGCGCGACGACGGGAACGTTCCCGATTTCCTGACCGTCACCTACGAATACGATGGCTTCATCGTTACGTACGAAGGATCAAACCTGAACGGTCACGGCATGGGCGGCCGCACACCGGGGCATCGGTATTACGGCTCGCGCGGCGAGTGGGACCAGCCCAATGGCATCGCATTTTATGGCACGGAAGCAACGATATTCGCCGAGCGCATCGGCTGGGAGATATTCCCCGAACCCGAAACCCCGCGCCGCAGGCCCCAGCGTTCCGTCAAGCGCTACTGGGAGAACAACGAAGAACCCACCAGAGCCCATGCGGCTAACTTCATCGAATGCGTGCGCTCGCGCAAGCCACCGAATGCGGAAGTTGAAATCGGCCACCGTTCGACGTCGTTGTGCCTGCTGGGGAACATCGCATATAAGACCGGCAGGAAACTACACTGGGACGCACAAAGAGAGGACTTCACCGGAGCCCCGGATGCCTCAGCGCTGCTGACCAGAACGCTCCGCAAACCCTGGGATTTGATCAGGCTGGCGTAGCCTGGTATCCCGCGTTATTGTCGACAATCGCTCCCTCACGGTCGCGGCTCAGAAACAACCCTTGCGAGCCGGCGCGCGGCAGCGGTCTCCGGGCAGCGGCGTCCCGTCGCATCCCCGAGACTGCGGATCCACGATGCTGCGGTAACCTCCGGAGCCGTCGCGTCGCCTCTCTGCAATTCCGGGGGTTCTTCGTATCTATGTACCGCAGACTATTTCTTACATTCGCATTCGCAGCCGTCCCCGCTTTCCCTCAGCTGCAGGAATGGCGGTTCGATTCCTCGCATTCGGCCGCGCATTTCTCCGTGCGGCACATGATGGTGAGCAACGTTCGCGGACAGCTGGGGAGGGTCACCGGGGTATTGAAGTATGACCCGGCTGCCCCGCAGACGGCCAGCGTCGAAGCCACGATCGAAACGGGCGGCATCGATACGCGCAACGAGAAACGCGACGCTCACCTCAGGAGCGCGGACTTTCTCGATGTGGCGCAGCATCCGAACATCACCTTCAAGTCCACGAAAGTGGAGCGCGCAGGCGACGGGAAGCTGCGAGTGCTCGGCGATCTCACCATTCGTGGCACGACGAAGGCCGTGACGCTGATGGTGGAAGGCCCGACGCCGCCGCTCAGGGACGCTCGCGGGAGCCGCTCGGGGCGACCGCGACAGCGACGATCAACCGCAGGGATTTCGGCATCACCTGGAACCGCGCGATCGAAACCGGCGGTTTTGTCGTATCCGATGAGGTCGGGGTCACGATCGACGCCGAACTGATCCAGCCTGCAGCCCAGCCCACACAGCGGTCGGCCGCCGGGCCGCCTGCCCAGTAGCGATGGCACTCCTCACGCCCGCGCAACCGTTAGTCGCCGTACTGTAAAATGTTACGTGCCCAACACCGCGTCCGGGGCACAGGTGCGCCTGCGTAAGCAGGGCGCCCGCAGAGGGGTCTTTGTAACGTGAGGAATTCCGTCTTTTGCATAGTTCTTGTGTTGAGCGCCGCGGTGGCACAGGCGCAAACGGGCGGCGTCGTTTGCACGGCGGCGTCGAATCCGCCGCTGATTCATGCCGAGGGCGTAGCCGAACGCATCGGCGACATCGTGCTCGAGTGTACGGGGACGCCGGGCACCGACATCGTGGGCAATTTCAGCATCACGCTGAATGTAAATGTCACAAACAGGCTAGCGCCCGACAATGTCACGCTCGACGGACCGGTCGTGTCGATTGATGACGGCTCCGTGCACCCGGCTGTCATCACGGTAGTCCCACGGTTGTCCGGCAGCAATCGCATCGATTTCAACGGCGTCAGCTTCAGGGTTCCGAACACCAGGCGCGTCGTGGTCACGTTTCGGGGCATTCGCGCGAATGCTACGCAGATTGCGTCCAGCTTCACCGTCGTGCCTGTCACTGCATTCGTCGCATTCACCGGCACGACGCAGGTGGCTGTCACACAGAACATTTTCAGCGTGGGCGTGCCGGCCACGGGCCTGTTGGGCACGATCCTGAGTTCGCTGCTCTGCTCGCAAATCGGCTCGCCGCTGCCGGACGAACTGACGCTTACCAGGCTGCTCGCCGCGGGCACCTCGTTCGCGACGGCGCGCGTCACAGAAGGCTACGCCAGTTCTTTCCACCCGCGCGAGACTGCGGCCGATAACGGTGTTCGCATCGTCCTCCGATATGCCAACCTGCCCGCCGGCGGCCGCCTGTTCGTGCCCGACGCAATCGCCGGATCGAGCGCGACGCAGCCGACATCGGCTGGTGATTTCGGCACTCCCGTCGCTCCAGGCCAGTACACTCCGGGCGGGAACGGTTCTCTGCTGCTGGTGCGCGTCCGTGGCACGGATGCAAACGGCGCCGGCGGGACGCTGCTCGCCGGAGCGGCCGGCCCGTTGCCGTTCGGCCGGTTCAGCGAAGTAGATGTGGCGGGTGGCGCAGAAATCGCCGTCTATGAAGTGCTCGATGCGAATCCGTCGCTACTGGAGAGCGCGCAGATTTCGACTTTCCTCGGCCTGCCGCCCAGCGGCGTCGCCATCAACGCAGTGGTGAGCCAGGAGCTGCGACTCGGCCCCACTTCCACGGTCGGCACGGCGTCCACTTCGGCCCCGGTTCCACGGTTCGCCGCCACCGCTGCCGCCGGCGACTGCTCTGCGCTCGGCGACTGCAACTCCGGTCTGATCCCGCGCCTGCGCGTGGCTGCGCCGCAGCCTCTGACCTATGAGGCTATTCAGAGCGGTGCGAACGTGGTTCGCTACATCACGATCTACAACGACGGGCGCGGCCGCATGGACTGGACCGCCTCGGTCCAGTATCGCAGCGGCACGAACTGGCTTCGCCCCGATTTCACGAGCGGAGCCAACGGTCTGCAAATGCGCGTCGATGCACTGCCGGGGAACCTCGCGCCGGGTACGTATGAAGCGACGCTCACCATCGACGCCGGAGTTGCGGGGCGGCAGAGTCTGCCCGTGACACTGGTTGTGCGGCCCGGTGGACAGCCACCGCCGGCCCAGGCGCCGCGCCCGGCAGTTACCCGCGTGCTCAACGCCGCGACCTTTGCCGAAGGTGCGTTCGTGCGCGGATCGCTGGCGACCATCATGGGTTCGTTCGCTGGCAACCAACGCGGCGCAACTTTCGATAATGTACCCGCGCAGCTGCTGTATCAGGATGCGAAACAGCTGAATGTGCTCATACCAGTCCAGCTCGGGCCCCGCAGTACCGCGCAGCTTCTGGTCACGGTGGACGGCAACGTGTCCGCGCCGATCGTGGTGAACCTCGCCGAAGCAGCGCCGGGCATCTTTGGCGGTGGCGTTCTGAATCAGGACAGCTCCCTGAATCAGCCGGATAACCCTGCGATGGCCGGCACGGTGCTCCAGATCTTCACGACCGGCCTGCTGCCGCCCGAAGGCGGCAGGGTCGAGGCGAAGGTGCATGACGTCATCGTCAGCGACCTCGATTATGCCGGTGCGGCGCCGGGCATCGCCGGCGTGCAGCAGGTCAACGTTCGCATCCCCGATTACCTGCCGAGCATGACCACCGACCTGCTCGTCTGCAATGTCAACGCGCAGAGGGTGTGCAGCGCGCCGGTGAGGCTGCACCTGCGGCAGCAGCAATAGATCAAATCCAGCCGGTGCGATCCACACGTACATGTATGCGTGGGTCGCACCGTCTTTGTTTCCGGAGGCACGGGGTATGTCGGCGCCTCGCTGATTCCCGAACTCCTCGCGCGCGGCCACAGCATTCGCGCGCTGGCCCGCTCTGGTTCGCACCGCAGGCTGCCCCCGGGCTGCGAGATCCTGATTGGGGATGCGCTTCGCGCCGAGACCTTTCGGGACGGCGTGTCCCCCGGCAGCACACTGATTCATCTCGTGGGAACGCCGCACCCGGCGCCGTGGAAGGGCGAGCAGTTTCGAGCCGTCGATGGAGTGTCCTTCCGGGCGTCACTTGCAGCCGCGCTGAGCGCCCGGGTCGATCACTTCATCTACGTCAGCGTCGCCCATCCCGCGCCCGTCATGAAGGCGTACATCGAAGTGCGGTCTCAATGCGAACGTGACCTTCTCGATTCAGGCCTGCGCTCAACGATCCTGCGTCCGTGGTATGTGCTGGGACCGGGCCACTGGTGGCCGCTGGTATTGGCGCCCGCCTACGCCACCGCCGAGCGCATTCCGAGGCTGCGGGAAGGCGCCAGGCGGCTCGGCCTCGTGCGGCTTCGGGACATGGTCGCGGCACTCCGGTGGGCCGTTGAGAACCCGCCGGAGCGCCGCTGCGTCCTCGATGTGCCCGCGATCAGAGACCTCCGCCGCGTGACGGATTGTCCTCGGGAGGCCGCGCGCCCGGGCCTCGGCCGGGACGCCGATACATTCCCGGACCCGGTGCGCCCTGCTGCCGACGCTTCTGCAGCTCGCGCCACTGCTCGGGCGTCAGGACAGCCCGGAGCCTGAGGCTCATCTGGGAAATGACGCGTGTCATCTCGGCGCGCGAATTGGCCAGCCGGTCGATCGCGTCAGCGGCCCGCCGCTCGTCCACACGCTCCTCGTTGAAGGCGTCTTCGAGCTCGCCTTCGGCCTTGTCCACGGCAGCTCGGAGGTCGATGACACGGTTGCGGTATTCACGCAGGGTCGAGCGAATCTGCTGCTGCTGATCGGAGCTGAGGTTGAGGTCCCTCGCGATAGGCGAGTTCCACCACTGGAACATTGCTCGGGGCGCCTGCGCGAGCACGGGCAGTGCGGCCAGGGCAAGCAGAACGGCGAAACGGGTCACGGCGCCTCCTCGAACAGAGCGTTGATCGGCTCGGCGGCGCGGGGCATGTCGGCAGCCGCAGCCGCGTAAGCTTCGGCGAGCATCTGCGCATCGGCTGCAGCCGTGTCTCGCGGGCGCGACACAACCAGGCCGACAGCCAGTACCGTCACACCGGCGCACGCGACGGCCGCGCGCGCCCATGGCGAGCGCGAGACACACTGCTCGGCGCGCGCATAGACCGCCCGCTGCTGGGCGGCGAGGAAGCTCGCGGGCAGGTCGGGCAGCTTCCGGTGCTCGGCCCGCCGCTGCGCGATGACGTCGCGCCGCGCCCGGCATTCGGGGCACGTGTCCAGGTGACCGTCGGAGGGCCCGATTCCGTAGATGCTGTCGATCAGGTCGTCTTCCGTCCAGTGCTTCATTTCGTGGTTCCTCCGGCGCAATACAATTCCCTGAGCTCGGCCCGCAGCTTCTGCACGGCCCGGAACATGTGCGATTTCACGCTCCCGATGTCGACGCCCAGCGTATCCGCGATCTCCTCGAGGCTTTTGTCCTCGAAGTGCCGCAGCGTAAAGACCGTCCGCTGCCGCGGAGTGAGGCGCGCGAGAGCAGCCATGAGGCGCCGTTCGATCTCCCGCGCAAACACGCGGTCCTCGGGGTCAGGGGCGGCAGCCGCCTGCTCGCGCCAGAGCGCATCTTCAGTTTCCGCGGGCGCTCGTCTGCGCCAGAACTGCAGGCGCCGCGAGCGCAGCCGGTCAAGACAGGTGTTCACGGCGACGCGAGTCAGCCATCTTGCCGGATCCTCGGGCTGTTCCGCGCCATTGCGAGTCGCGCGATAAGCTTTCACGAACACATCCTGCGTGGCCGTGTCGGCCTCGTCGCGGTCGGCGAGCATGCGCCAGCACAGCAGGAACACACGTCTCTGCTCGGCACGCATCCAGGCGTCAAAATCGTCCGCCGGCGTATACACGGCAGTATCCGCCATCAGGCCCGTCGCCATCACGGCCATCATAAACGGTGACGAGGAATACCGAAACCGGTTTACGGGAGGGGACGGCCGATACTACAGAGCCGGCCGCCGATGCGCTATTATCCACAGATCACCGGAGGTGGCGGATGGCTCGAAGTTTCCTCGCTTGTGCGCTGTTGTGGGCTTTCGGTGCTGCCGCCGCAGACCAGCCTGACCTGTTCATCGCGATTCGTAACAACGATGCACGGGCGGCCGCTGGCCTGCTTCCGAAAGCGGCCGACGCCAACAGCATTGGCCCGAACGGCGCCACCGCTCTGATGTATGCCGCCCTGCATGCTGACACAGCGCTCATGAAGCTCCTGCTGGAGCGCGGCGCCAACGTAAACGGCCGGAATCCGCTCGGGGCTACCGCGCTCATGTGGGCGGCCGGTGATCCGAGCAAGGTCCGCTTATTGATCGACCACGGGGCCGATGTCAACGCGAGGGCAGTTTCCGGCCGAACTCCCCTGATCATCGCCTCGGCCTACCCAGGCAACATCGAAGCGATACGTCTCCTCCTCGCCAAAGGCGCCGATCCGAAGGCAGTCGACCAGACCGGCGACGGTCCGGTCGGCAGCGCCGCGAGCGCAGCCGACGTCGAAATGCTGAAGGTGCTCCTCGCAGCCGGCGGCAGCGTCCATGAGCGTGGAAGACGCGGCGGCCCGTTCCGCAACGTTACGCCTCTGATGCGAGCGGCGGGCGCCAATTGCGCCGGCTGCGTTCGGCTCCTGCTCGACAGCGGCTCCGATGTGAATGCGGTATCCGCCGACGCTCAGACGGTGAAAGCCGGCCTTCAGGAGCTCGGCAGACTCACCGCGCTTCTGATGGCGGCTCCGTGGGCCGATCCCGAGGTCATGCGGCCTCTGATTGACAAGGGAGCTCAGCTCGAAGCCCGGGACGCGCGTGGCATCACGCCGCTGATGCTGGCGGTCACCAACGAGCGGCAGAATGCCGCTGGCGTGCGGCTGTTGCTCAAACGCGGCGCCAATGCTGACGTGCGAGCGCACGACGGCCAGTCGGCTCTGTCCTGGGCGCGCAAATGGGGCGACGACACGGAGATTGTTCGTCTGCTCGCCGAGCGCGGCGGCAAGCCCGGCCAGGCGAACCAGTATATCGCCCCGAAGCTCGAATTACGGCAGAGGAGCGCAGCCGAAGCGGTGGAGCGCAGCATCTCGCTGCTGCAATCGAGCAGCGGCATGTTTTTCCAGAAGAGCGGCTGCGTCGGATGCCATCACCAGATGCTCTCGTGGGTCCTGATCGGCGCCGCGCGCGAACGCGGCCTTCGGGTCGACGAGAAGACGGCGGCAGAGCAGATAAAGGCCGGCGTTGCGGTCGAGCAGGCACTGCGCGAGCTCGCGCTCCAGCGCGTTCCGCAGGGAGGCGTACCAATGAGGAATTCTCTGTTTCTGGTCGGACTCGGCGCAGTACGGTATCCAGCGGACGCGCTCACGGACGCGCTCGTGCACGACCTTGCCGGTATGCAACGGGTCGACGGTCCCTGGCTCGGAATGGGTCAGCGGCCGCCCCTCGAGTACAGTCCGGTCACCGAAACGGCTTACACTATGCGTGCGCTTCAGCTTTACATGTCACGGGGACGCAGGCCGGAATTGCACAGACGGCTGGCTCGGGCTCGCGACTGGCTGCTGTCGGTCCAGGCGGAGCTCAATGAAGAGCGAGTGATGCAACTGCTCGGATTGCACTGGTCGGGCGGCAGTGCCATGCATATTCGGGAACTCGCCAGGCCGCTGATGGCGGCGCAGCGGCCCGATGGCGGGTGGGCACAGCGCCCCGGCTTTGCGAGCGACGCTTACGCGACAGGTCAGGCATTATACGCGCTGCATGAGGCCGCGGGCCGGCCGGCGATCCCGTGTTTCGACGTGGCGCCGAGTATCTGCGCCGCAGCCAGTATGAGGATGGCTCGTGGTACGTGCGCAGCCGTTCCGTGAAGTTTCAGCCGTATTTCGACAGCGGGTTCCCGCATGAGCACGATCAATGGATTTCAGCGGCGGGAACGGCATGGGCGGCTCTGGCACTGTGCCTTACGGCAGAGCCGAAGCGATCGATTACCGACGCCGCGCCGGTTCCGCAGCCGCCACCTGGTTCATCGCATCCTGCAGCGCTTTCACGGTAGCCTCGGCCTCGGCATCGTCTTTTTAGGGCCGCCGCGGCCAGAAAAACCCATTCAAACC
>DASSSG010000615.1:0-4755 GCA_035708545.1 Bryobacteraceae bacterium
TGTTAACCTGAAGAGGTTCGCGCGGACAGGCGCGGACACTCCCACCCACTGCGGGGACGTAGTTCAGCTGGTTAGAACGCCGGCCTGTCACGTCGGAGGTCGCGGGTTCGAGCCCCGTCGTCCCCGCCATTCCTGCCTTACCGGCTCGCCCGCGGGCAGTTTGATGCCTCCTCCGAAAGGAGTCGCATGAACGTACCGCCCACGCCACCCAGGATTCAGCTCAACTACACCCCGGAATATCGTGAAGGCTACGCCAACAGCGTTCAGATCCGCGCCAACCTCTGGGACTTCTTCCTGCTGTTTGGAACCCTGAATCAAACCGCGCCCGATGCTGTGACCATCCAGAATTTTCAGGGCATCTATCTGAGCCCGCAACAGGCGAAGGCTTTGCTCAACGTGCTCTCCCAAAACCTGCAGCAGTACGAAGCCACGTTCGGCGAGATTCGGCTCGAACCTCAGGGGCAGAACGTGATCCAGTAAGCGCCGCGCATGGACTGGACAGTGCGGCGATTCCAGGTCTATGCCCTCGGTACGGGCTTGCTGACCCTGCTGCTCATTGCCGCGAACTTCCCGCTGCTCGATGTGCCGTATTACTGGGACGAAATTGGTCAGTTCATTCCCGCTTCTCTCGACCTCTACGAGCACGGTGCGCTGGTACCCAGGACGACCCTGCCGAACATCCACCCACCGGGCCTGATGGCGTATCTCGCCGGTGTCTGGCGCCTGACGGGCTATTCGGTCCGGGCGACTCGCGTCGCGATGCTGTTGATCGCCGGTGCGGCGCTGCTCGCGTGCTTCCTGCTCGCCGTGGAGCTGGCGAAGCCATGGAACGCGGCCCCGCCGTTCTTCGTGATCTCGATCCTGTTCTGCTCGCCGCTGTTTCACGCGCAGGCGCCGCTGGCGCATCTCGATCTGCCGGCAATGCTGTTCACCACCATGGCGCTCGTCGCTTTCATCCGAGATCATCCGCGCGCGGCCGCGCTGGCCTCAACGGCACTTGTGCTCACGAAAGAAACCGGCATATTGGTGCCGGCCGTTTTTGGCGCGTGGCTGTTCGCTGAACACCGGCGGCGCGAGGCTGCCTGGTTCCTTCTGCCGGCCGCGGCGCTCGCGGCCTGGGTTCTGTGGCTGTGGGTCGCGACCGGCAATCCGTTCGGCAACCGTGAATTCGCCGAGTACAACCTTTTGTGGCCGCTCCACCCCGTGCGGCTGGCCGGCAATCTGGCCCGGCGCCTGTGGTTCCTGCTGGTCGCGGACTTCCACTGGATCGGCGTGATTTGCGTGGCTATCGCCCTCCGCAGGACCGAAGCATTCCGCGGCCGGGCATGGGCCGTTTCGGCTACTCTGCTGGGCGCTCACATCTTGCTGATGTCGGCCGTCGGAGGCGCGATGCTCGAGCGCTATCTCCTGCCGGCGCTGGCGATCCTCTATATCGCAATCGCTGTTGCCTGGCGCGAAATCAGGGGGCGCAGGATCCGGACGGTGGTTCAGATGGCCATGTTGTTCGGAATGGTGGGCAGTTATGTCTTCAACCCGCCGTACCCGTTCGCATTCGAGAACAACATGGCCTGGACCGATTTCGTAATGCTGCAGGCTGCCGCGGCCGGGTATCTTCAGACCCATTTTCCTGACGCGCGCATTGCCTCGGCCTGGCCGTTTACGGACGCGCTGCGGCGGCCCGAGTTCGGGTATGTCGCTCGTCCGCTCGCTCGCCAACCGCTCGCCGACTTCACGCGTCCCTCGCTGGTTTCGCTGAAGGCGCATCCGCCGGATATCTTCGTTCTGTACCTCCGCACCTGGGATCCGCCGGGCAGCGTGTTGAGTCTGCGGCCCGCGCGCGATTGGCTGGCGCGCTGGTACGGTTGGCGGCCGGACGTCAAGGGCGGCGATATCGACGCTGAGCTTGGTTTCCGCCGCCTGCGCCGGTGGGACAGCCGCGGGCAGTGGATCGAGGTGTACGCGCGGCCCGGGCTCAAAGTTCCGTCGGGAGCACTCGAACGCAGCGGACATCGATAGCGCGGCACGCCCGCGCGGCGCGTGGATTCGCTGCCATGCACCGAGATACCGCGCACATCTCTTTGCCGCATCTCAGCCGTGTGATAGTATGGAAATGCTTCGAATGGACCTGCGCGCCGAACCCGGTCCTCATTCCCACGGAGTCAAGCTGCCAGTCGAATGAGCCTTACCGTTTTCCTTGGAAATCTGCCTGCCTGGGTCACCGCTGACGACATCCGGTCGTGGCTGGCGGCGGAGAACCTTGTGTCGGACAACATCAAAGTGATCCGAAATCCGGAAACGCAGGAGTCCAAGGGCTTCGCTTTCATCGACGCTCCGAACACGGAGGAGATGCAGGCGATCATTCGCCGGTTCGATCGCGCTCCGCTCGAAGACAGGCTGCTGCGCGCGAATCCGGCCCAGCCGCCGAGGGCGCGCGGAGCGCAGCCGGCCAGAACTCAACACGGTCCGGCAGCGCCTGCGGCTGGGCAGGAACGGGGCGCGGAACGCGGCCGCCGCGGCGGCAAACGGGCCGGCGGGGACCGTAAAGGCAAACAGCAGGGTCCGCAGAGCGCATTCGCGGAAGAACTCGCCAAGGCACTGTAGTCACCTCGCCGGCCTTTCGGCGTCTCCCCAACTATCCGAGGCCGCCTGTGAGCGGCCGCCGCGGGTGCCGACGCGCGGCTAAATTGTGATTGCAGTTGCACTTTCCGGGAGTTAGACTGGATTCACTCCAGAAAGGGGGTGCCCGCCGGCAAAAGGGGGGAGCACTGTCGTGTCAGACCTCGGCATTGTCCGCTCTATATTCATATTGTTATTGGGCGCGATCGCGTTCTTCCTGCAGCCGTTTGGGCTGCCCGCGGCCGCCGCTGCCCTGCTCGGCAGCACCTCCGCCGCGCTCACGATCGTGGCGGAAATCCGGTTGCGGCAAATCAGCCTTAAGCGCCTGATCGGCGCCGCGATCGGGTCTACCCTCGGAATCTTCGCGGCGTTTCTGATCGCGCTCGTGGCAGGTCGCGTTGCGCCCGGAGTGAACTCGTCCACCCTGCTTTTCATTGAGGTGAGCATCCTCGCTCTGATGGCCTATGTCGGCCTCGTTATCGGAGCCGTCAAGGGGGATATGCTCAACCTCGGCGCTCTCGGCGGCTTGATCGGCGGGGAGAAGAACTCACGCCCCGTTTTCAACATCCTGGACACGAGCGTCATCATAGACGGCCGGATTGCCGATATCGCGGAAACCGGCTTCATCGAAGCCACGCTGGCAATACCACAGTTCGTGTTACGCGAGTTGTAGCTGGTCGCCGATTCCGCCGATTCACTCAAACGCAACCGCGGACGCCGCGGACTCGACGTCCTGCAGCGGCTGCAAAAGGCTGCGAATGTCTCCGTTCAGATTCTCGAAGACGACTTTCCGAACCTGCGGGAGGTCGACATGAAGCTGATCGAGCTTGGCAAACTATACGACTGCAAGATCGTCACTAATGATTTCAACCTGAACAAGGTGGCGCAGCTTCATGGCGTCGATGTACTGAACATCAATGAACTGGCAAACGCGCTCAAGCCTGTAGTTCTGCCGGGAGAAACAATGCGCGTCTTTGTTCTCAAGGAGGGCAAGGAATACAACCAGGGAGTTGCGTATCTGGACGACGGCACTATGGTGGTGATTGATAACGCGCGGCGCATGATTTCGAAGACAATCGACATCTCCGTCACCAGCGTGCTGCAGACCACGGCCGGGAAAATGATCTTCGGCCGCTTCGACGAGCGGTCGCACGGCATTTACGACAACAAACCATCGGCTGACCGCCACGACCGCGGGTCGCGCGAGCATTCCGCATCGGCGGCGGCAGGGCCTTCGGCCTGAGCAGTCTTCTTCAACTGAAGTGCCTTGCGCTTGCTGGCGCGCGCGGCTCGGAAAACCGACCCACGACCATGAGGGAGCAAAGGTGCTTGCGAAACGGCAGAGCAGCGTTTCCCGGATGTACGAGTGCCACCAGGTGTCAACGGCCTGACGACCCGAAGCCGCCTTCACCGCGCGAGGAGCCGGCGAGTTCCGCCTGAACAACCTCGGCCGCTTCATAGCGGCTGATGACCATCTGCGCGATGCGATCTCCGGCGCGAATGTGATAATCCTCGCGCCCGAGGTTAAGCAAAATCACCCTGACTTCGCCGCGATAGGCCGGATCGATAGTGCCGGGAGCGTTCGGAATGGTGATGGCGTGCTTCAGCGCCATCCCGCTGCGAGGGCGCACCTGCGCCTCGAATCCCGGCGGCAGCTCCATCGCAAAACCCGTCGGCACCGCGAACGGGACGCCCGGCTGAAGCACTACATCTTCGACAGCGCGCAGGTCCATGCCCGCATCTTCCAGCGGGCCGTGAGCATATGACGGCAGGTGAGCGTTGTCTCTGAGCTTTCTGATCTTCAACTGCAACCGACCATGATACATTCGGGTTTCCCATGAGTCGTGTGCTGACGATCGGGCCCATGCCCGCGGAGAAATGCGCTTACGCCCTCGCACGGTACAGCAGGTCGCCGGACTCGATCCGCGACTCCATCGCGTGGGTGCGCACGCATGATTCGCGCAGGTTTCTCGAGAGCTTCTATTTCCAGTACGGCCACGCCTCTATCGCCGATCTCGGGCACGTGGTGATCTGCTTTGAGGGCGTTTCCGAACTGGCTGCCACGGAAATTGAAGATGAGCAGCTTTGGGACGGGCAGGCGCGTTCGTCGCGGTATCAGGATTTTTCGAAATCGGGTTT
>DASSSG010000616.1:0-2945 GCA_035708545.1 Bryobacteraceae bacterium
ACCTCAGCCCGGCGGAGACATTTGCCCTGGTCGACCGGGCGGTTGCTCTGGACGTGAAGGTACTCGTGACCCACCCCGAGTGGGCGCCGACATTCCATTCCGTGGCGCAGCAGAAGAGCCTGGCGGCGCGGGGAAACGTGACTTTCGAGCGCTGCTTTGTTTCCACGACGCACCGCTGCGGCTTCGTTCCCTTCGAGACGATCGAGCGCGCCATCATCGAGACTGGTGTCAACAATACCGTGTTGTCCACTGATCTCGGCCAGCCCGACACGCCGCCGCCGGTCGAGGGTCTCCGATTGTACGCCGAACGGCTATGCAGCACGGGGTTTTCCGTAGACGACGTGCGCCAGATGATGCAGGCCAATCCGTTGCGCCTGCTCGGCGAGAGGAAATATGACAACCATTCTTAGGGGAGGCATGGTCGGATGCGGCTTCTTCGCGCAACACCACCTGGAAGCGTGGCGGCGAATTCCGGAGGCGGAGATCGTAGCTGTCTGCGACGTGCAGATGGAGCGGGCGCGCGGGGCGGCCCCACGCGCCTACGCCTCAGTGGAGGAGATGCTGGAGCGGGAGGATCTGGATTTCCTCGATATCGTGACTCGAGACGAATCGCACCTGCACTTAGTGCAGTTGGCCGTCGCGAGGAAGATTCCAATTATCTGCCAGAAGCCGATTGCGGCTGACTGGAATACGGCGAAGAAGATCGTGGAGATCGCCGAAGCTGCCGGCGTGCGCCTGATGATTCACGAAAACTGGCGCTGGCAGCCGTGGCATCGAGTGGCGGGTGAGTCGATCCGACGCGGTGATATCGGTCCGCCGATCAGTTACGGTTTCCGGACCCGGCGTCGCGACGGCATTGGCGACGCCCCCTATCCTCTCCAATCCTACTTTCGCGAAATGCCGCGGCTGCTGATCCACGAGACTCTGGTCCATCACATCGATACAGCCCGTTTTCTGTTCGACGACCTTGCGGCTGTCTATGCGCAGGCTCGGCGACGAAATCCTCGTATCGCCGGTGAGGACCAGGCCCTGCTCGTGCTGACGCATCGCAATTGCGTGCAGGGCTGGATTGATGGGCACCGGTTCCTGGACGCGGAGCCTGACAGCCCTCTGATCGGCGAAGCGTTCTTTGAAGGCGAACACGGATGCCTCTCGATCCTGCCTGGCGGCGACGTTTATCTCGATAGCAGGCTGATCTGGAAGAACGACGTGACTGCCGGCTACCGTGGGGACAGTGTGCGAGCCACGCAGATGCACTTCATCTCGTGCCTGCGCGACGGCACGGACTTCGAAACCGGCGGCCGCGAGTACCTGCTCACTTTCGCGGCCGTGGAAGCCGCCTACCGGAGCATCGCCGAGCGGCGCCAGGTCTCTATCTCCGAGGTCTGCTGCCCAGAGCAGAGTTTTCACGAAATGGAACGCATATGAACCAACCATTCACGCTCGACGAGAGCGTCCGGACTGAAAGCCATCCTTTGAGATCGATGCCGAAAACACGCCGTCATTTCCTGGCTGCTGTCGCCGGCGCACCCGCGATCCTGCGAGCGGCCGCGTCCCGAAGGCCAAACATTCTGTTTGCCATCGCCGACGACCAGTCCTACCCGCACAATGGCGCGATGGGAGACAAGGTGGTGAAAGCTCCGGCTTTCGACCAGGTCGCGAAAGGCGGAGTATTGTTCCGCCAGGCATACAGTCTCTCGCCGGGATGTGCGCCCTCGCGGGCGGGAATTCTTACCGGGCGCTTTCCCTGGCAGATTGAAGAAGCCGGCACTCACGCGAGTCTTTTCCCGAAGAAACTGACCGTGTACCCGGACCTGCTCGAGAAGAACGGCTATTTTGTAGGACTAACCGGCAAAGGCGCCGGGCCCTGCAACTTTCAGGATGCGGGTTGGAGCCGCAACCCGGCAGGTCCCGGTTTTAATAAGCACAAACTCGCCTCGCCGATTCCGAACGTCAATGCCAACGACTATGCGGCAAACTTCGAAGACTTCCTGCGAGCCCGGCCCAAAGATAAGCCATTCTGCTTCTGGTACGGCGGCACGGAGCCGCATCGCGGATACACACGGGGTTCCGGACTGAAGTCGGGCAAGAGACTCGAGGACGTCATCGTCCCACCGTTCCTGCCGGACACACCGGAAGTGCGGAGCGACATCCTCGACTACTACCAGGAGATCGAGTATTTCGATCGTCATCTGAGCCGCATGCTCGCGCTGCTCGAAAAAGCGGGTGAGTTCGAGAACACGTTGGTGGTCGCAACTGCCGACAACGGCATGCCGTTCCCCGGATCGAAGGCCACTATGTACGACTACGGCATTCATTTGCCGCTTGCGGTGATGTGGAAGGCCGAGGCCAAAGGCGGGCGCACGTCGGACGATTTGGTGAGCTTTGCCGACTATGCTCCGACGTTCCTGGAAGCGGCTGGTGTACAGGTCCCGGCGCAGATGGTCGGGCGGAGCCTCCTGGCGATGCTCAGGTCCGGGAAGTCCGGCGTGACAGAGCCCCGGCGCAGGCGCGTCTTCTCGGGCCGTGAACGCCACTCGCACGCGCGATACGACAATCTCGGCTATCCCGCGCGCGCTATGCGGGAGGGCAATTATCTCTATGTGTGGAACATGAAACCGGACCGGTGGCCCGCCGGCGACCCGGAAATCTTCGCCGATATTGACGGCGGTCCGACGAAGACCTGGATGATGGACCACCGCAGGGAGACGGAGGTCAGTGCGTTGTTCGAACACGGCTTTGGAAAGCGGCCCGAGGAGCAACTGTTCGACGTGAGCAAAGATCCTGGCTGCCGCAACAATCTTGCCCGGGTGGCAGCGCATGAGAGCGTTCGGAAATCGATGCGCGCGGTGCTGGAGAAGGCCCTCACCGAGCAGAAGGACCCGCGGCTTCTGGGCAGCGGCGATATCTGGGAGAGCTATCCGCGATTTTCTCCCATGCGTCCC
>DASSSG010000617.1:0-2245 GCA_035708545.1 Bryobacteraceae bacterium
ACGCAGAATACGCTTTGCGCTTTCAAAGCGGCCGGTGACGAGCGCGAGCCCGGGTAAGGCGATCAGCGTGTCCGGAACGCGCTCGCTCAACCAGTGGTAGCCGGCGATGACCGTGTCGCCACTGCCTTCCGCAACGAGGAACTGGTCCGCCGCTGCGATGAGCTGAAGCAGCAGCGGATCGTCCGCCGGCGACGCATCGAGCACAGCCTCGCGGCGCCGCATCTCGGCAGTCCGCAGCGCCCGCGCGGAGTCTGCACGGTGAGGCTCCGTGGACGCAATCACAGAGGCGCCGTGGCCGGGCCTCACGCCGAAGCGGGCGACGAAGGGATTCCACAGGTCCTCCTGATAATCCATGCCACGCTCGCGTTCGACTTCGTACTCGAGATTGAAATACCAGTCGCCGGTGCGCTCGATCTGGCGCGCATTGTGTGCGAACCAGAGCGCAGGCAGTTGGGCGTATGGCCGGACGACAACCGCGTCTTCGGTTTCCGCGAAGTTTCCGTTCAGGGCGTCATTGCGGCGAGTGAGGGAGTGGGAGTCGCGAAATGCAATCAGGGGACGCAGCTCCAGCGTGCAGTCCGCGTTCGCTTCATACTCGATGACAGTTGTGTTCTCGCCATGCACCATGAAGACGCGTTTACGAAATTCGACGCCGTCCAGGTCCCAGCTGAACGTGGGCAATGGATCCAGCCGGAACTCCGCGAGCACGCGATAGCCTTGCGGATGAATCGCGCCGGGATAGCGATTCACCGACAACCCGTAGCGCCTGGTGCCGACGACCACCGTCTCCTCGAGTTTCGAAAGCAGCAACACGCGGCCGCCCGGCGGCTTCGTTGCTGCCGTGAGCAGCCCATGATAACGGCGCGTATTCATGCCGATCACGGTTGATGAGGCGAAACCGCCGAGTCCGTTCGTCTCCAGCCACTCGCGTTTCAGCGCGAAATCGAGATCCACGAACGGACCCGAGAGGATGATTGGCGGCTTCCTCATAGATCAGGCCGGCAGCCCGCCCCGGTCCATCGTTTGACCCTCAGCGAATGCGGACGTAGTCGCTGTTGCGCTTCAGGCCGTCGGCGTTGGTCGAGACAGGCTCGACACCCGCTGCCTTCATTACTTTATGAAATGCGGCTACGGTGAGGGGGGAAGGTTTGTAGTTGCCGAACCGGTGACCCTCCGCGATCGTCAGCGGGGTCCAGCCCTGCTTGTTTTTTCGATTCCAGACCTCGATGTTCGCACCTTTGCTCGCGAGAAACTCCACCACCGCCGGCAGATTCTTGTAAGCAGCGCCGTGCATGGCCGTCTCTCCATTGTTGTCGACAGCATTGATATCGTTGCCGAGTTCGAGCGCGACCTGCACCGCTTCGAGGACTTCACTCTCGGTTCCGGCGTCCTCGCCGGGAGAACGTGTACCGAGGCCGGCAGCTACGATCAGCGGAGTCGCCCCGTCGGCATTCGGCAGCAGCGGATCGGCACCGAGCGCGGCGAGCGCCCGCATCAACTCCGCGTCGCCGCCTCGCGCTGCAAGCAGGAAGGGAGTCGCACCGGCGGTGTTCAGGCTGGTGAGGCCGAAATTTACACGCCGCGTCATGCGCGCATTCAGGTTGGCCCCGTGCGCGGCCATCTTCTTCAGGAACTCGAGGCTGCTCATGTTGCCGGAGCCCCGCGGAGGCGGGTCGTTGTCGCCGCCGCCCGGCTTGCGCACGGTCGGCAGCATGTGAATCGGCGTGTAGCCCGGACCCGCGGCGTTTGGATCGGCACCGGCATCGAGCAGCATGGCGGCGAGTTCGTAATGAGCGTTCGCTACCGCGAGATGCAGCGCACTGGTGCCCGCTCTGGGCGCGCCGGCGCCCGACGCGGGCCTCGGGCCGGGAAGCTGTCGAGGCTGAATCGTCTCGTTTACGGTGGCTCCCGCCTTCAGCAGCGCTTTCACGGCGCCAATCCGGCCCTCGCGCACGGCGAAGAGCAGTGGCGTGTACCCGCTCGGTACACTCGCGCGAATGTCGGCGCCCGACTGAATCAGCGCCTCGACAACGTCGGTGTGACCTTCGGCCGCCGCCCACATCAAAGCTGTCTGTCCGCGTCTTTCTTCTCTTGCGTTGACGTTCGCGCTGTGCGCCAGCAGTATCTTCACTGCATCCACGTTGCCGGTTCGCGCGGCTGTCATCAGCGGAGTCTCGCCGCCGGGAAGCGCGCTGTTCGGGTCAGCGCCGGCTTTCAGCAACAGCTCGATCATCCGCGCGTTGCC
>DASSSG010000618.1:0-5105 GCA_035708545.1 Bryobacteraceae bacterium
ATTGCGCTACCCTCTTTGACCTCGAAACGATTCACGGAGTTTATTCCGGTGCTCGATCGCTTCCACATCGTCGAGGGCTGGCTGAAGCTCGCAAATCCGTTCTACGATCCCAGTCCGATCACAAACGCAACACGTCCGCGACCATGAGGTGATCCGGCAGAGTGGCTCAGGTTCCCGCCCCATTCCGCCGGTGACGTTCATGCAACTGTCAATGGGCGTGTCTGGTCAGCCAATCGATGCCGAACCTGAGGAGACAAAGCTGCCATCGATCGCCCGCCGCGGGCTTCGCAGGCATGCCACAGGCCCGGGCCCATAAATATACTGATCGAAGCAATCAATGAAGAGGGGAATTATCCTCGGCCTGTTCGCAGCCGCAGTGGCATCAGCGCGAAAGCCCGCCATCGTGCGGGTTGCAGTATGCCAGATCCTCGTGATTGACGGAGATCGCGAAGGCAATTTCCGCCGCATCGAGTACGCGCTCGAAGCCGCGCGATCGGCTGGCGCCTCGATCGTGGCTTTTCCGGAATCGGCTATTCTCGGCTGGCAGAACCCCGACGCCCACCGGCTTGCGTATTCGATTCCGGGCCCTGACAGCGACCGTATCGCGGCGCTCGCCGTCAGGTACCGGCTGATGATCTCCATCGGACTCGATGAAAGACAGGGAGAACGTCTCTACGATTCAGCCATCCTGGTCGATAAGACGGGCCAGCTGCTGTGGAAGCATCGCAAACTCGAAGTTCTTCCGGAGTTGATGGAACCGGCGTATGCACAGGGTTCGCTCGAAGGCATCGGAGTTGTGGATACGCGCCACGGTCGCATCGGACTTGTGATTTGCGCAGACACCTTCGTCGACGCCGTCGCGCGTCGCATCCGGGAACTCAAACCGGACCTGATGCTGGTGCCCTACGGCTGGGCCGCGGAACCGGACAAATGGCCTGAACATGCAAAACGGCTGGAAACGCTGGTCACTCGCCGGGCGGAGCTGTGGAAGTGCCCTGTCGTCGGTACCGATCTCGTTGGCGTGATGATGCACGGTCCCTGGAAGGGGCGGACTTACGGCGGCGCAAGCGTCGTCGTTGATTCGACGGGAAGGGTTACAGCCCTCTTACGCGACCGTGACGTCGAGGTGCGGGTCGTGGAAATTCCTGTCAACCACGCGCGCCAGCGGCGAGTTCGCTCACGTTGACGGACACCGCGCAACTCCCATGTACGTTGCAGTTGATCGCATGACGCCAAACGTGCTGAAAAGGCTTCAGGCAGTCGCAGCGGTCGTCCGTTGGATCCTGTCGCTCTGGATTTGGCGCGTTTGTCGCCCCTCAGGCCTGCGCGATCACCCGCTTCAGCTCCGCGATCAGCCGCGGCACTGCCGTCGCCGGATCCTCCTTCGCCTCATACTCGAGCGCAAGATAGCCGCGATATGCGCTCTTGCGCAGCAGCTCGATGACACGTTTCCAGTTCTGCGGCACGCTTTTGCCGCTCTCGTCGCGCATCTCGGCCTTGACCTGGACGTTGACCGCCCAGGGCAGGCAGGCCTCAATCTGCCGGAACACATCGGTCCGGAAGTTGCCGGTGTCCAGATTGATGCCGACCCACGGCGAATCCACCTTCTGAACGATCTCGATGATCTTCTCGGCGCGGTCGGTGATGCCACCGTGGTTCTCAAGTCCGAGAATGATACCCTTCCTGCCGGCGTAGTCGGCTGCGCGGCTGAGCACCTCGACCACCCACGGTGTCGCTTCCTCTGCTGTCGACGTCTTCGGCACATTTCCGCCGAACACGCGAATGTGCCCCGCTCCCAGGTGCTCGGCGGCGTCAATCCAGCCGGTAATATTCGCGACTTCCTGCGTGCGCTGATCGGCGGTGGCGCGCGTCATCTCCGTGCGAATGGAGATCGAGTAGATCTCAATGCCATTCCTGTACGCGAGCCGCCGCAGCGGCAGAAGGAACTCGGGCGTGCGGTTCGGAAACCAGTAGACGGTCAGGTCGAGTCCGTCTACATCGAGGTCCACAGCGAGGCGGACGAGATCGTCATACGTCATGCTCTTCTTCGCGAGCGCGTCACGGTACGAATACGCGCAGATTGCGGTGCGAAGGCGTGACTTGCGGCCGGCATCGCCGGCGGCCGGTGCTCCGAGCGGGGTCGCGGCGGCGCCCGCGAGGGTCAGCAAAGCGCGGCGGGTCATCGTCACGATCTTACAAGACTCTGGCCGAAACTGACACTTGTATTGCTGTCGCCACCCCGCCTGCAGGATCACAATCTGATGCGGCGAAATGGGCGGCTGCACCGCCACAACGCGAGCATCGCCCGACGAACCGAGTTTACGAGTCGAACGCGTCGGCGCGGCGATAGGCTTCGACCAGCTTCTTCCAGCCGGCTTCGCCCGGCATGGATAAACCGTGCTCCAGGCCGAGAATGCCTTTGTAACCCCTGCTGTGGATGAACCTGAAGACGTTCTGATAGTTGATCTCACCGGTATAGGGTTCACGGCGGCCCGGAACGTCACCGGTCTGAATGTATCCGATCAGATCCCAGTAGTGCCCCAGATGGTTAATGATGTTGCCTTCGGAGATCTGCTGATGGTAAATGTCGAAAAGAATTCTGACGTTGGGATGATTGACGCCGCCAATGATTTCGGCGGCGTGCCCTGAATACACCACGAAATAACCCGCATGGTCGACCTTCTCGTTCAAGGGCTCGAGCACCAGTACGAGATTCGTTTTCTCGACCATCTCGGCGGCACGCCTGAGCGCCTCGATGGCGTTGCGGGTCTGCTGCTCGAAGGTCAGGTGTGGAACGCGGAGTCCGGACGTCACGGTCGCGACTTCGTTGCGAACGATTTTGTGCAGCTCGACGGCGCGCTTCACGTCTTCGAGGAAGCGCGGATGGGCGGCGCGATCCGGCAGTGATGTGGGCCTCCAGCCACCGCGGTTTACGACGAAAGTGCCCATGCTCATCCCGAGCTGGTCCATCTTCGCGCGGATCTGTCTGATCTGTTCCGGAGTGTTTCCGGGCAGGCCGTTGTACTCGAATGCACGGAAGCCCGCCCGATGGAAGACGTCGAGCTGTTCCGGAACCGCGCCCTGCACGAGCCCGACGCGCGGGCCGTAACGGAGTTTGAAGCCGCTGCCTGAGGCGGTCGCGCCGGTCTGTGCTGCGAGTGCGGGCGCGGCCGCAGCGGCGCCGAGAAACACACGGCGGGAAACGGTCATGCCATTACTATAACGATTACCTGCTGCGAACCCGGTAGACGCGCGTCTCTTCCTCGCGAATGATCTTCCACTCGCCGCTCATCTTCGTGAGGACCAGGCGAGACTCTGTTCCCGGCGATCCAGAAACCCAACGGGCACCTCAGTCACCGTGGCGGACGGCTGCCGTTTCCGCTCCTGAACCGGCGCCGGACAGGCCTGGTCGAGAGGCGTATCGCTGTGCCGTTATAGTGCGGCTCGGTCGGTATTGAACCGGGTTCGCGGCGAGCGTCGTCGCGGGAGCGCTGCTCTACGCGGCCGCCGGATTCGAGGACCGGCGTTGTCGGAGACTTCTCACCGAAAACCGCGGAGCTTCCGAGCGCGGTGCCTCGGCCGCCGCATCTCGTCAGGGCTGAGTGGCATCGCTTACCGAAGTGTGTAACGATTACTCCCGGCCTCCGGCAACAGCGGCCGGCTGCTGTGGAATGAGCAAATGTCCGACCAAACACCTGATCCCGACGACGTGGTGGAGTTACCGATCACGGACGTCTTCGACCTGCACAGCATAGCTCCGCGAGATGTGAAGACCGCGGTCGAGGAATATCTCGAAGAAGCTCACGAGCGTGGATTCCGGTACGTACGCATAATCCATGGCCGGGGCATCGGCGTGCAGCGGGAGGTCGTCCGCAGCGTGCTCTCGCGGCTGCCGTTCGTCAATGAGTACAAGGACGCGCCCGCCGAGGCCGGTGGCTGGGGCGCAACGATCGTTACGCTGGAATGCGCTACAAAAGAAAGATGCTGAAAACCACCTTACTGCTTGCTGTGGCCGCGTCAGCACTCGTCGCGGCGGACGTGAAATCCGAGTTTCTGGATGAGGTATCCGCGCTGGAGAAGAAGTACACGTCACTGGCGGAAGCAATACCCGCCGATAAGTACACATGGCGGCCCGGCGATGGCGTGCGTTCGATCAGCGAAGCGTTCATGCACGTTGCCGGCGCGAACTACATGCTCCCTCGGATGGTCGGAGTGACACCGCCGCAGGGCCTCGAGCGCGGCATGGAGAAGAGCGTCACCGCGAAAGCCGAAGTAATTGCCCAGCTCAGGAAATCTTTCGAGCACGTTCGTGCCGCGGCACAGGCGTCCGCCGAACCGGACAAGATGATCAAGTTGTTCGGGCGCGAAGTGTCGCAGCGGTATTTCCTGACTTTCCTGGCACACCACATGCACGAGCATCTGGGCCAGCTGATCGCTTATGCCCGGATGAACAAAGTAACGCCGCCCTGGAGTCAGGGTTGAGCCCGCAGGTTCCCGCCGTTCCACTCACCATCGAAGGCGCGAGCGTTCTTCACCAGATGTTTCGTATCCGGTGGAGTGCCGCCAGGGCGCTTTCTGTACTCCGCCGTACCGAACTCACCCGCGAAGCTGCGGATGCGCTCGGAGCGATGGAGAAGCGCAGCGCGGGCTCCCAGTCGGCGGCGTACTCGATGCTCGGCCATAAAGGCGATCTGATGCTCGTGCATTTTCGGAACTCGTTCGACGAGCTGCACGCGGCGGAAGTGCAGATCGCGCGGCTGGGGCTGGCGGACTATCTCGAACCGACGCATTCGTACCTGTCGGTCGTCGAGCTTGGCCTCTATCAATCCACCGTGAAGGTATACAGCGGGCTTGCGGAACGCAACGTGGCGCCGTATTCGAATGAGTGGAATCGTGAAGTCAATGAGACGCTCGCGCGACAGCGTGAGGCGATGCGTGCGCGTTTGTATCCGGAGATCCCGTCCGCTCGCTACATCTGCTTTTATCCGATGGACCGCAAACGCGGCGAGTCGGTGAATTTCTATACTGTTCCGCTGACCGATCGGCAGCGCATGATGGACGAGCACGGCAACGTCGGTCGGCGCTACGCCGGCGAGGTCAGGCAG
>DASSSG010000619.1:0-8543 GCA_035708545.1 Bryobacteraceae bacterium
GCCCGCTCTCGCCAATTCTCAAAAGTCACGGCTCACCCGTGTGCGCGGCCTCCGCAGCTCCAAACGACGTGAGCTGGGCGGGCGCGTCGAACTGCTGCGGGGGCGACGGAGTCGATCTGCGCGCTGATTGTGTTCGGCGTGGCGGTGACTATGAGTGGGGCTGCCTTTCGCATGGGCACGCGCGATCGTGCCAGATCGTCCTGTGTCAGTCGCAGATGCAGGAGTTCGTCAACGCTGTCCACCGTCCGGCGGGCGTGCAACTATGGCGGATGGTGGCCGACACCCCGCAGCCCGTGCGGCCGGCCGGCCGCTCGCGGTCCGAGCCGCTGCTCCCGCGGCATGTGGCATCGGTAAGTTTGCGAAATTCGTACGGCACGTTCACAGGCGAATAAAAGGCGAATCAGCTTTATTATGCCAGATGCGACCGTTCTGATTTGCGGGTGTGGCTACACAGGTCGCCGTGTCGCGGAGCGCCTGCTGGCGGCCGGATACCGCGTGATCGGCACCACGAGGTCCGGTAAAGTGAGCGTGCCAGGGATAGACAGCCGTGCTCTGCACCTGCCTCACGGCAAGTTTCCGGGCGAGGTTCCTGAGGGCGTCATCGTACTCCACTCGATCCCCGTCATCGAGACGTCTGCCGGACCGGCAGACCCGACGCCTTGCTTGCTCCGCCTGCTGGACAGCAAGCCGTCACGACTCGTGTATCTCTCCACCACCAGCGTGTACGGCGTGCAACGCGATGTCGATGAACGCACGCTCGTCGCGCCGGCCAGCGACCGTGCCCGCCTGCGTGTCGCGGCCGAGCGTTCGATCGCCACCGGGCCCTGGTCCTCGCTGATTCTGCGGCCCGCGGCCATTTACGGTCCGGGCCGCGGCGTGCACGTAAAGCTCGCGCGCGGCGAGTGGCACCTGGCTGGCGACGGGTCGAATTACGTGTCCCGCATCCATGTCGACGATCTCGCCGCTTTGACTGCGGCGGCGCTCCTGCGGCCGGATGTTACCGGCGCATTCCCTGCCGCCGATGAAGAACCTTGTGCAGCCGCCGAGATCACGCGCTTCTGTGCCGAGTTGCTCCGGTTGCCGTTGCCGCCGGCGACGGATGCCGGAGCGGTGCACGCCACCCGGAAATCGGACCGGCGTGTTGACGGCCGCGCTGTGTTACGGCTGCTTGGGTTGGAACTGAAATTCCCGAGCTACCGCAGGGGTATTCCAGCATCGCTTGCGGCGTAGTACTGTACCGCTAAATTCATCGGCCTGGGCTCCGATATGGACACTGATGCCCGACGGCCAGGATGCTCTTTTATCCGCGCATCGCGAGAGCTCTGCGGACAACCACATAAGTAATGAAGTAGTCGCCAATGATGACGTAGTCGCGGCGGACCTGGTCGCGCTGGAGAGAGCGATGTCGCGCGCGGCCGGCGGGGCGCCGGAATGCGCCAGGGTCTGCCAGCCGCTGCTCGCCAACCTGTCCTGTCTTGCGTTCGTGAAGGACACTGCCGGCCGTTACGTGTACCTCAATTCCGCGGCTGAACGAGCACTCGGGAAGGCGGCGAGCGAATGGAATGGGCGAACAGATGCCGAGCTGCATCCACCGGAACTGGCAATCGAGTATCGCATCAATGACCGACGCGTCCTCGACAGCGCGCGCGCCGTCCAGTCCCTCGAACTGATTCACTCGCCGGAGGGTCCGCGGCACTGGCTGATCTCGCGATTTCCACTCGAGCTGCGGGGCGGCCGCGTGATGCTGATCGGAGCGGTTGGGTTGGATGTCACCGAAAGCGTCGCCGCGCCGCCCGGCGCCTGCGAGTCCTGCTCCGGGCTTCTGGACACGCTGGGCTGCGGAACCTATTGTGTGTCCGCCGATGGGTCACTCGTGAGCGCCAACCGCACATTCGCGCGCTTACTCGGATTTCGCGACAGCCGAGATCTGCTCGCGGGAGCGCCGACGCAGTTGCGGCCTTCAGGCGAGATGGCGCGCGTGCTCGCACAGCTGAACGGCTGCTGCTGCCTGCAGAATGTGGCTACGCGCTGGCTCACGCGGACCGGCTCTGAGATCCGGGTACGCGAACATGTGCGCGCGATGCGGAATTCCAGTGGGACGATTGAATGGCTGCGCGGCGTGCTTGAGCCCTGCGGCATAGACAACACCCCGGACCCGCTCGGGCACGCGCGTACCGAGCTGCTGGAAATGGTGATTCGCAATGAGCCGCTCGGGGATATTCTCCCGCACGTCTGTTCGCTCGTCGAATCGCACCAACCCGGCCGCCGGTGCCTCATTCTGCTGCTCCGCGATGGCCGTCTCGAACCCGTTGCGGGCAGCCATCCCAGAGGGCAGTGCGCGCAAACCGAATTCGCCGGCGTGCTCGCAAATATCACGGAAGGATGCGAAGTCGTCTCTGGTGGTCTGCCGGCTCCTCTGGGGGCATACTCGGCCGTGCCCATTCGCTCTGGCGAGTCGCTTCTGCTCGGGGCGGTGCTCGTCTGGCAGCCAGCGCTGTCGAGCCAGTCAGGGTTGTCGAACGATGACACGCTGATGCATCCGGCGGGAATCGACCTTTTGAACGGCGCCAGCCGGCTGGCCGCGCTCGCCATCGAGCATGCGCAACTGCACGACCGCCTGATCGATCACTCCCGATACGACAAGCTGACGGGCCTGCCGAACCAGTGGCTGCTCGAGAACCGTCTCGAACACTCCCTCGATGCCGCGCGTGAACGTAACGCCCGGCTCGCCCTGCTCTGGATCGATCTCGACAGGTTCCGGGAGATCAACGACACTCTCGGACATCGATTCGGCGATGACATTCTGATCCAGTCAGCCTCGCGGCTCTCGGCGTGTCTGCCGGAGGGCGCGACAGTGGCCCGCATCGGAGGCGATGAGTTCGCCGTACTCCTGGCAGAGCCGGAGACGGATCCGGAGGGGTGCGCGGCTCGCATTTGTGACGAGTTCCGGAACTCGTTTCAGACCGACGGCTATGAGGTCTTCGTCACCGCGAGCATCGGCATCGCGGTGTATCCGGAAGACGGGTCCGATGCGGCTACGCTCCGGCGCAATGTCGACCGGGCGATGTATACGGCGAAGAACCGCGGGCGCAATTCATGGTGCCGGTTCGAGCGTTCGGCGATGCTCGGCGGTGCTGAACGCATCGAGATGGAGACCTCGCTCCATCACGCACTGCCGCGAGATGAGTTCGAGCTGTATTATCAGCCGCAGCTCGATTCGGACCTGCGCATCCGCGGCATGGAAGCGCTCCTGCGCTGGCGTCACCCGCGGCTGGGCGTGCTTATCCCGCGCGATTTCCTGAAGCTCGCCGAGGACACCGGGTTTATCATTCCGATGGGGACCTGGGTATTGCAGCAGGCATGCCGCCAGGCGGCGGTGTGGGCCGCGTCAGACTCGGGCCCCGTTCGTGTAGCCGTCAATGTCAGCGCGCTGCAGTTTTATCACGCGGATTTCTGCGACATCGTGGAGCAGGCACTCGCCTCCGCCTCCCTTGATCCCGCCCTTCTCGAGCTGGAACTGACCGAGAGCGCGATGATGTTCAATTTCGAAGAAGCCTCGCGGCAGATGCAGCGTATACGCGCCCTCGGCGTCAGCATCGCAATCGACGACTTCGGGACCGGCTACTCATCGCTCAGTTATCTGCAGCGGCTTCCAGCCAACACCCTGAAAATCGACCGTTCGTTCCTGTCGGACCTCGATGGAAAGAACGCGGTGCCGATCGTGCGCGCCATCACCACGCTCGCGCGGAGCGTTGGTTTGGCGGTGCTCGCCGAGGGAGTTGAAACATCACGGCAGCTTTCAGCGATGCGTGAGGTTGGCGTCGACCTGCTGCAGGGATACTTTTTCCGGCCGCCGATGAGTGCCACCGAAGCCAGGCAGTACCTCGAGAGTCATCGGCCGGCAGCAGTCGCGCGGCGACCCAGCGCGCGTGCAATGCCGCGTTCACTCGCGCGGACGAAGCGAGCCAGGTGACGCGCGTGCTCGGAATCGCATTCCGCCTCGATGCGCGCGAGCGCGTCCTCCTGCGACAGGCCCGAACGGTATAACAGCCGATACGCCCGCTTGAGAACGGCTGTTTCGGCTGGCGTCACCCCGGCCCGCCGCAGGCCGACCAGATTCAGCCCGCGCGGCTCGACGTGAAACTCCGAATACAGAAAGAACGGCGGCAAATCGCTGTTCACGCGCGTGTTGCCGCCGACCATCGCGAGGCGCCCGATCCTCGAATACTGATGAACGACGACACCGCCGGAGATGAACGCATCATCTTCGATCTCGGTATACCCCGCAATCAGCGCGCAGCTTGCGATGACCGTGCGGTTCCCCACTCGCGCATTGTGCGCGATATGGCCACTGGTCATGATGTAATTGCCGTCGCCGATCTCGGTGGCGGATTCAGCTTTCGTGCCGCGTGAGATCGTGTAGTGCTCGCGGATCGTGTTGTCGGATCCGATCCGAAGATAGCTGCGCTCGCCGGTGAAAAGCTTGTCGAGAGGATCGGTTCCCAGGACCGTGCCCGCCGAGATCGCGTTGCGATCGCCGAGTGTCGTCCAGCGCTTCACATACACCCAGGGCTCGAGGCGACATCCGGCGCCGAGCGTCACATCCTGCTCGAGGACGCAGAAGTCGCCGATGACACAGCCGGGGCCGACCACGGCATCGGGGTGCACGCGCGCGGTCGGGGCGATCGCCGCCGACGGATCAACTGGCATTCCCTGTATGATACGGGACATGCTTGTACGCGAACTCGCCCAGGCGGTCGGCGCGACGTTCGAAGGCGACGGCGAAAAGCAGATCAGCGGCGTCGCCGCCGTCGAAAGCGCCGGAGCTGCGGACCTCAGTTTCGCGGCAGGGCCCAGAGCCTCGGCACAGACTTCAACGTCGTCGGCCGGCTGTCTCATCGTGCCGCACGAGTTCGAAAACACGAGCATGCGGACGGTGATCCGCTCCGCGAATCCCCGCGCGACCTTCGCTCAGGCGGTGAGCCGGCTGTTGCCGCCCCCGGCGGTCCGGCCCGGTATCCACCCGACGGCGATTGTTGCCGGAAGCGCGCGCGTTGACCCGACGGCGGAAATCGGCCCGCACGTCAGTGTTGGCGAGCGCTCCTCGATCGGCGCCGGTACGTCTGTCGGCGCGGGCGCGGCGATTGGGAATGACGTCTCAATCGGCGATCACTGCCGGCTGTATCCGATGGTCACGCTTTACGATTCCGTGAATGTCGGCCATCGCGCCATCCTGCACAGCGGATGCGTCCTCGGAGCTGACGGATTCGGCTTCGTGCTCACCGGCGATCATTATGAAAAATTCCCGCAGGTCGGGCGCGTATCGATCGGAAACGATGTCGAGATCGGCGCCAATTCGTGTATCGATCGCGCGGCGCTCGGCGTCACCGCAATCGGCGACGGGACGAAGCTCGACAACATGGTGCATGTCGGGCACAACTGCCGTATCGGACGGCATGTCGTCATTGCCGCCCAGACGGGCCTGTCTGGCGGTGTCGTCATCGAAGATTACGCCGTTATCGGCGGCCAGGTAGGGATCGGCGACAAAGCGCGCGTCGAGTCGCGTGCGGTTCTCGGATCGGGCAGCGGAGTGCTGACCTCGAAGATTGTGCGCGGCGGGCAGGTGCTGTGGGGCGTGCCGGCGCGCCCGCTCAAAGAGCATCTCGAGCAGCTTGCGAATCTGGGCCGCCTCCCCGAGCTCCGGCGCGACATCGAGAAGCTTCGGAGTCGGCTGGCCGCTCTCGAGGCCGCTTACACCGGCAGCAATCCCGTATAGAGCAGCCGCAGCGCGCCGATAAACACCGGGTCGAACACGTAATCCAGCGCGTACCACGCTATGACAATCCCCAGCAGCGCGAATGCGCCCGCCGACCGGGCGAAATCGATCAGCCGCAGCGCTACCCGCTCGCTCGTGAACACCCCGAGCGCGGTGTAGCCGTCGAGCGGCGGCACGGGCAGCAGGTTGAAGCACGCGAGCAACAGATTCAATGCGAAGAAAATGCTGAGCAGGACGGCGCCGCCGTCCACGAGCGCGGCGCCGTTGCCGCTTACTACGTGCGTGAAACTGATGGAAGGCAGCGGACGAAACACGCCGGCTGCGATCCCGCTGCGAATCAAAATCGCCGCGACAATCACGATCGCAAGATTCGCGGCCGGCCCCGCCAGTGACATCCACGCCGCGCGCCTCGGGTGCCGCTGCTGCCAGTAAGGATCGTAGGGAGCGCTCGCCCAGCCAATCATGGCGCCGCCCGTGAGGAACGAGAGAAGCGGCATCAGCACCATGCCGAACGGCTCTCGCCGGATGTGTGGCATCGGATTCAGCGACACCTGTCCTTCGTGAAATGCGGTCGGGTCGCCACCGAGCTTCGCCGCCAGCGCGTGTGAGGCCTCGTGGCATGTCGTGGAGAGCAGGAACGCCACGTACCACAGCGGCCCGAGGGCCAGCGTGTCTGGATCCATCTGGTTCCAGCATAGCTGTCGACCCTTGCCGCGCGATAATACGATTCATCACTGCTTCGACACGCGACCCGGCCGACGTGCGGCGCCAGTTGGGCCGTATTCTCGCCAGTTCCGGCTTCGTCAACTCCGAACGCATGAGCCGCTTCCTGCGCTTCGTCGTGGAACGCACGCTCGCGGGCCGTGCCGGTGAGCTCAAGGAATACGCGATCGGAGTCGAGGTCTTCGATCGCCGTCCTGACTATGACCCGCGCGTCGACCCGGTCGTGCGTGTCGAGGCCCGGCGGTTGCGCGCGAAGCTCGAGGCGTACTATGAACAGGCTGCCGGCGAGCTTCGGATCGAGCTCCCGAAAGGCAGCTACGTTCCGGTTTTCGCCGAACCTCCGTCCGGCGCAGCCGCCCTTGCCGCGATGGCGCCGGAGCGGCCAGGGATCGCGGTCCTGCGTTTCGCGAACCTGAGCCGCGACCCCGACACCGAATACTTCAGTGACGGCCTGACGCAGGAGCTCATCCACCGCCTCACTGCCGTCGAGAGGCTCAAGGTCGTGGCATGGAGCACCGCCGCAAAGATCATCGGAAACGAGCGCGACGCGGTCGCCTCCGCGCGGCAGCTGGGCGTAAGCTCTGTGCTTGTGGGCAGCGTCCGCACGAACGCCGATCGGCTGCGCGTGATGGCACAACTCATCGACACGCGTGACGGCGCATATCTGTGGTCGGAGACCTACGACCGGCAAGTCGCCGATGTCTTCGCGATTCAGGAGGAGATCGCGGCCGCCATTGTGGGAACCCTCCGTGCCCGTCTCGGAGTGACCGGCAGCATCCGGCCAGCGCAGGGCACTCGCAATTCCGAAGCCTACAAACTCTACCTGCAGGGCCGCCATCACTGGGGCAAGCGAAGCCGCGCCGGACTCGCTCGCAGCGTGGAACTGTTTCGCGCGGCGATTGATGCAGACTCGGGCTTTGCGGCTGCCTGGGCCGGTCTGGCGGACGCCTGGACGCTGTTTGCGGATTACGGCCTGGCGGCGCCGCAGGACTGCATTCCCAGGGCCCGCCAGGCCGCTGAACGCGCCCTCGAGCTGGACCCGATGTCGGCGGAAGCCGCGACGTCACTGGGCAGCATTGCCGTCTCCTTTGAATGGGACTGGAACAAGTCCGAGGAATATTTTCGGCAGGCGATCCGGCTGAATCCCGGGTACGCGACCGCTCATCACTGGTTCGGTATCGACCATCTCGCGCTGAACGGCCGCTTCGTCGAGGCGGAGGACGAGTTGCGAATCGCCGCCGACCTGGATCCGCTGTCGGCCATCATTCGCGAGGGAATGGGAATGGTCGCGATGCTGCAGGGCCGCAATGACGAGGCTATGCGCTGCTACCGCCAGTGCCTCGAGATCGATCCTGAATTTCACAAGGCATACGGCGCCATGGGACGGGCTGCGATTCAGCAGGGCCGGCTCGACGAAGCCGTCAGTTTTCTCGAACAAGCCAGAGCGCGGCTCGGTGACGTACCAAGCGTGCTCGCGGCGCTCGGGCAGGCCCACGCGCTGCTCGGTGATCACGAACGCCGCTCCAGCTTCTCAACGAGCTTCGGGCAATCGCACAGCACTCGCACGTCACGTACTCCTGCTTTGCCATCGTCCAGACTGGACTCGGTGACAAGCCGGGCGCGATTGAGTCGCTCGCGCGTGGAGTCGAGCGGCACGACTTCCCGATGACGAGCCTTGCTGTCCACCCGGTCTATGACCCGCTGCGCGGCGACGAGCGCTTCGAAGCCCTCGTTCGCCGCGTGCTGGGTGTTTGACGGGCGCTTCTACCGATACGCCGCTGTTGCCGCCGCATGCTCGATTCGCGCGGCTTCGGTCGGGCGACCCACAGCGCGATACGTTTCCGCCATTGCGGTTTGCACCGCGGAAGCGCGCGGGCCGCCCGGGCCGAAGGTGCGTTCGTAGACAGCGAGAGCCTCGCGATACAGCGTTATTGCTGCCTTCTCCCGTCCTACATGAGCGTTCTCTAAGTAGCTGTACATTTGTGCCGGGAAATGTTTTAATGGGCTATGCCCTTCCCGAAGCGGCGCAAGCCCCTGCAGTTCA
>DASSSG010000620.1:0-3474 GCA_035708545.1 Bryobacteraceae bacterium
CAGCTTCGGTTTTCGTTGCAGCCGTCACGATTGTCCTCGCCATTCTCTTCGTTGTGCTTACGATCGTAGGAGACCAGGTCATTCAGTGTGAATCCATCGTGGCACGCGACGAAATTGATGCTCTCCTCGACTTCGCGCTCCCTGTGCCCATAGATACTCGGACTGCCGAGCAGACGATCGGCTGCGCGCCCGACCGAATCATTTGTGCCCCGGAAGAAGTCGCGGAAGTCATCGCGAAACCGGTCGTTCCACTCCTTCCAACTGTCGCCCACGAAGCTGCCGACCTGATAAAGTCCCGCCGCGTCCCAGGCCTCAGCGATGATCTTTGTACCGGCCAGAGCAGGATCTGATTCGATGTCCCACAACACCGGCGGGTTCGGCATGACGACACCGGACGAATCGCGCGCCAGAATGGATGCCAGATCGAACCGGAAGCCATCCACATGCATCTCCCTCACCCAGTAACGGAGGCTGTCCACAATCATGCGCCGTACCACTGGATGGTTCGCGTTCAGCGTGTTTCCCGTGCCGGTGAAGTTCGCGTATTGTGCGCGGTCTTCGCACAGCAGGTAGTAGGTAGGATTGTCCAGGCCGCGGAAGCACTGGGTAGTTCCGTTGTGTCCACCTTCTGCCGTGTGATTGAAAACAACATCGAGAATGACTTCAATGCCAGCGCGGTGTAGCGCCTTTACCATCTCGCGGAACTCGTCCATCACGCCCAGCGGATCTGGGCAGGAGCTGTATGCATGATGCGGGGCAAAGAACGACACTGGTGAGTAGCCCCAGTAGTTCGTCCGGCCTGCCGGCGCGTCCTGCGGGTCGAACTGAAATATGGGAAGCAACTCGACTGCTGTAATTCCCAGCTGCTGAAGATACGGGATCTTCTCGACGAGTCCTGCGTATGTGCCGCGGTTGGATGCCTGCAGGCCGGAGCTGGGGTGAGCTGTAAACCCGCGCACATGCATTTCGTAGATGATGGTGCGCGACCATGGCCGCCTGAGCGGCTCATCACCTTCCCAGCCATACGCGTGCGGGTCCGTAACCACGCTCTTCATCGCCGTCGCGGTGTTGTCTCCTTCGAGCCGTGCTGCTTCACGGCTATAGTCTTTCGGGACGGCGATCGCGCGAGCGTACGGATCGAGCAATAGCTTGGATGAGTCGAACCTGAGACCTCGAGCTGGCTCGAACGCTCCGCACGCGCGGAATGCATAGATCTGACCCGCTTCCACTCCGGGCACCAACACGTGCCAATAGTGATACGTGCGGTTCGTCAGCGGATCGATCGGAATTACACGGGAAGGACGGGAGTCGTCTACGCGATCAAAGAAAAGCAGTTCGATGCTGTCCGCACTCCGGGAGAAGACTGAGAAGTTGGCGCCGCCGGCGACGAGCGTGGCACCTAAAGGATGACTCCGGCCGGCTTTCGCGCCTGCACCACCACCGGGCTCTTCTTGTCTGACACCGCTTACAAATGGGGCGTGTTTGGCACTGGACATGGTTGTACTTTCCAGATCTCTGCTGGATCAGCGGCGATCGTGTCGGGTTTCGCTTCTGCTAGTGCATCTTTGAGGCCATCGTGCAGTGCTTCCGATATCTTTGGCGTGAGCTTACGGCCGGTTGCGTTTGTCAACCTGAATTGGCCCACTTTTGTAAGTCAGCTTTCCTGCCAGTAAGTGCCGATGTTTGGCCGCTGGAACGGAGCCCTGCGCCGCGGTGTTTGCGGCGCGTCCAGGGCGGAGTGTAAGCGGTCGAACATCGGCAGGCGCGCGTCCGCCCTCATCCGGCTTTTTTCTGGCGCGCCTGCAACGTCCGTCGAAACCGGTATGACTCGTTGCCGGTCTCGATGATGTGCGCCCGATCGGTCAGCCGATCCACCATGGCCTTGCACAGCCGTGCATTCGGGAACATCGTTGTCCACTCGGAAAACGGCAGGTTCGTGGTCACGATCACCGCTGCCCGCTCGGCGCGTCCTGCCATCACCTGGAACAACAATTCGGCGGCCGTATCCGGCATCGCGACGTAGGCAAACTCATCCACAACAATCAGCTCGTAGCGCGCCCAGCGATTCACGATACGGCTGAGTTCACTCTGCTGCCGTGCTTCCACCAGTTCGTTCACTAACTCCGCTGCGGTCGTGAAGCGGACCCGCTTACGCTGGCGACAGGCGGCGACGGCGAGGGCGGTCGCCAGGTGCGTCTTGCCGGTCCCGGTTTCATCGAGAAAAATCACTGGCTCTGTACGCGCCATGTACTCTCCTTCGGCCACCTTGCGCAGCAACGGCGCGGGCAGATGCGAAGCGGTTTCAAAGTCAAATTCGTCCAGCGTCTTCACCTTCGGAAAGTGTGCATCTTTCACGCGCCGTATGACCACGTTGTGATCGCGCTCTTCGACCTCGGCCTCGAGCAACGCCTCCAGATAGCTCAGATGGCTGTGCTTTTCTTTGATCGCCTGTTCGGCCACGCGCGCACATTGCGCCGCGATCGTCGGCGTATGCAGCCGCTTGCAGAACTGCCGGATGGCGGCGAGCTGGATAGCACTCTTCGGCTCGCTCATTGCAGCACTTCCGTGCTCGCCGACAACAGCCGGTCGTAGTCGCTGAGGCTCGGCTGTGGCCTTTCGTACGACTCAACCAGGCCAGTTCGAACGTTTCCGTCGGCGTTGTGCCGGCGCCTTGCCTCTGCAGCAGCAGGTAGCGGATCACCCCAACGTCCGAGCCGCCGGTTTCCAGCGCCTGCTCGATGACCTCCCACAGGCACTCATAGCCATGGTCACGGCCAAGCTGCAGAACCTCGATCATCCGCCCGCGTGCCGTCCTGGCGGCCATGCCGGTCGCGCAGCCGCTCCCAGAAATCATCGAAGCTCTTCGGCCAGCGTCCCTGCGCCCGCCATTGCTCCAGCGGCACCGATCCGGCGAGCGCTCCCGGCTTTTTCGCCGGCACATCCAGATAATGTTCGAGCTCGAGCACCTTCTGCTGGCGACCGAAGCAGCGCTCGTGCCGCGCTACCCGACGCCCTGCGTGCCAGATCTCGACGTACGCCGCGTACACTCTGGCCTTGACGTGCGTCCCGGCTGGCAGCGGCGCCGAGTAGAAGTTCGTCAGCACATTCACGCAGCCGCTGCTGTTGACCAGCGGAAACGAGACCGCCGCCAGATCGAAGCCTTCGGCGGCCAGGGGCTGCAGATACTCGCGCTCGGCTGCCATCGCTGCGCCGATCGTTTGTGTGCGCCCGGCAATGACGCGTTGCTCTTCTTCATGACAGGCTTCCAACAGCAGCTCATTGAGATGTTCCAGATCGCGCGCTGCCGGCAGCGGAACCAGATGATTGCACCGGAAGTACCCGGCTTCGCCTTCCACGCCGCCCTTCTCATTGCCACGCGCCGGATTGCAAAACTCACTCTCGAATCCCCAGTGCGAGCGGAACGCGAGGAAGCCTTGCGTCTCTTCCCGCTGGAATCCCCGGAGAATCCTCTGC
>DASSSG010000621.1:0-5555 GCA_035708545.1 Bryobacteraceae bacterium
TCTCGAGCATTCGCCGGGCAGTCCTGCGCGTGTAAAAGCGGAGATGAGTTCGATCCATGATGCCGCGATCGGCGTACCGCCAGACACCGAAGAGCAGCATCAGCCGCACGGTGATGTTCGCGACGTTGGGGACCGAAACGAGCAGAAATCCGTTTCGGCGCAGGCGGCTTCGACACTCGGCCAGCAGCTTCTCCGGCGCGCGCAGATGCTCCAGCACGTCCATGAGCAGGACGCGATCGAATTGCCGGTCCGCGAAAGCATCCCCGAGGCCGCCGTCGAGATCGCGTCGTACGTAGCCCGCTAAAGCGTCCGAGTGCTGCGGCTGCGGGAGGACATCGACACCGTATACGGTGTTGCCGCTCTCATGCAGCTCTTTCGCAAGGAATCCTTCGCCGCACCCGACATCGAGCACCTCGTTGCCGGAGCCGACAAACTGCCGCAAATAAGCATGGCTGGAGTGGCTGCTGGTCTTGACCGGGTAATGGACGAAGTACTCGGCAAACTCCGGATGCCGCCGGATGGACCGCCGGGTCTGGTCATAGCGCCGGACGGCGCGCGCCACGTCCCACGCATAACGTAGTCCTTTGACGTAGCAGATTTCGTCGCCATAGTAGGTGGGGATCGGTACTTCCGCGATCCGAAATCCCTGATGGTGCAGCTTGATGATGATTTCCGTATCGAAATGGAAGTCATCGGTCATGTGGGTGAAGTCGATGTCCTTCAGCGCGCGCAGGCTGTAGGCGCGGTATCCGCTGTGGAACTCCGTCAGATTCATTCCCAGGGCGCGGTTTTCGAACCCGGTCAGGATGCGGTTGCCGACGTACTTGTACAGCGGCATGCCGCCTTTGAGCGGGCCGCCGTAATCGCGCATCATGCGTGAGCCAAAAACAGCGTCGGCTTGACCGCTGACGATCGGGTGATACAAGGTGGCCAGAATCTCGGGAGCGTACTGCCCGTCACCGTGCAGCAGCACGACTGCATCGAAGCCATGGTCGACGAAGTGCTGGTAGCCGGCTTTCTGATTGCCGCCGTAGCCGAGATTCTTCGAGTGCTTCAGAACGTGCAGCTTGTCATTCCCGGTCAGGGTCTTCAGGCCGACGGCGAGCGCATAAGTCGCATCCTGGCTGGCGTCATCGAAGATGGCGACCTGCTCGATGTTGTCCCAGACTTCGCGTGGAATGCGATCAAGGACCTTCGCGAGCGTGGTCACCGCGTTGTAGGTCACGATCAGGACACCGATGCGGCGGCCGTGATTGAATGCCGTCGAGCGCTCGGCAACCGGCGCGCTGACCGTTGTGGACATGACCTTCCCTTCAGGCTAGCAACACCGCTGATCAGGCGGGCGACAACTGAGGCGCAGCGGAGCTCTCGCGATGCGCGTAGTTCTGCTCGTAATACTTCTGATACTCGCCCGAACGCACGTGCGCTACCCACTCCTTGTTGTTGCGATACCACTCCACTGTGCGGTGCAGACCTTCCTCGAAGTCGACTTCGGGCTTCCAGCCGGTCTCGCGTATCAGCTTTTCGCTGGTAAGTGCGTAGCGGCGGTCATGGCCCGGACGGTCTGTCACGTATCGGATCAGGCTCTCAGGCTTTCCGGTCACCGCGAGTACGCGCCTGATGACCTCGATGTTCGGCAGCGCGCGCGTGCCGCCGATGTTGTAAATCTCGCCGGGCCGGCCGGCATCGAGGACGCGAAACAGCGCGCGGCAGTGGTCCTCGACATAGAGCCAGTCGCGAATCTGCATACCGTCGCCGTACACCGGCAGTGGTTTGTCCTCGAGCGCATTCGCGATCATCAGCGGGATGAGCTTCTCCGGGAACTGATATGGACCGTAATTGTTGGACGCGCGCGTGACCACGACCGGCAGCTGGTACGTCGCGTAATACGACAGCGCGAGCAGATCGGACCCGGCCTTGGACGCCGAGTAGGGGCTGCTCGGACGTAAGCGATAGTTTTCGTCGGCATCATGCGGCGGATCGATGCTCCCGTACACCTCGTCGGTGGAGATATGCAGAAACCGCGCTGTCTTGTGCAAACGGGCCGCTTCGAGCAACACGAACGTGCCACGAAGATTCGTCTCGAACACTGGCGCGGGCGAGAGAATCGAACGGTCCACGTGGGATTCGGCGGCGAAGTGCACAATCGCGTCCGGCCTTGTTTCGGCGACCAGCCGGTGCACCATTTCGGCGTCGCAGATATCTGCTCGGACAAACCGGAAGCGCGGGTCGGCCGCTACCGGCGCCAGGTTCTCGAGATTCCCCGCGTAGCTGAGCTTATCGAGAACGGTGATGCTGCCCGATCGCTCGAGAGCGGCCGCCAGCCGGACGAACGCCGAACCGATGAATCCGGCTCCGCCCGTGACGAGCAGGTTCATTTGTGCTGGAGCTCCCAGTCGTAGCTGATCTGGTCATTGTCGTAGGCGACTCGTCCTTCGTCGCTCGGGTTGTAGAACTGGTCGGTAGCGTAGACGAGCACGCCCGGTTCGCTGCCGAGCACCTTGTACCCGTGGCCTACTCCTGGCGGAATCAGAACCTGCCACGGCCGGAGCACTCCGATATAAAGAGTGTTCTTTGCACCAAACGTGCGGGAGCGTTCGCGGAGGTCGACCAGCGCGACCTGAAACATTCCCTGCACCGGGACCCAGACATCGGTTTGATGACGATGGAAATGAAACGCCTTGATAGTGCCCGGGTAGCTCAGCGCGGCCGAGACCTGAAGCGTTTCGCGCGGGTAGCCGTCGAGCAGTCCTTTGCCCGAGCGCAGCACCTCGAGGAAGTAGCCGCGGTCATCCGGCCAGAGGCTGAACGGGGCGATGCGGATGCCCTCGATCAGCTCCGGAGCGTCCGGCGAAAGAATGATTTTGCCGATTCCTTTATCGCTCGAAGGCACCTGGATGGCAGGCGCGGCGGGCTGAACCGTGGTGGCACTCATCGCAGAGGCGCCGCCGCAAGCTGGCTGGGTTGCTCGGAGGCCGGGCGGATACCGAGCGTTTCGGCCACGAGATTCGTTGCGCGAAGCAGCGACTCGAAGGTGCCCGCATCCGTCCACCATCCCTCGAGGTATGAGAACGTCATAGTTCCCTCGTCGATATAGGCATTGTTCACGTCGGTGATTTCGAGCTCGCCGCGTCCGGACGGCACCAGGGTTTTGATCTTGTCGAACACCGTCTCGTCATACATGTAGATGCCCGTGACTGCGTAACGGGATTTCGGGAGCTGTGGCTTCTCTTCAATGCCCACTATGCGATCGCCGCGGATGTCGGCTACACCAAACCGCTCGGCGTCAGGAACTTCTTTCAAGAGGATGTGCGCGCCGCGCTCCTGCCGCGCAAACTTCTCCACTGCCGGACGGATGAAATCCTGAATGATGTTATCGCCGAGGATGACGCATACCTTCTGGCCGTCCGCGAAGTGTTCAGCGAGCGCGAGGGCGTCGGCGATGCCACCTTCTCCTTCCTGGTACGTGTAGTTCAGGTGCTTCAGCCCGAAGCCTTTGCCATTGCCGAGCAGCCGGAGGAAGTCGCCGGAGTTCCGGCCACCCGTTACCAGCAGAATGTCCTCGATTCCGGCATCGACGAGCGTCTGGATCGGATAGTAGATCATCGGCTTGTCGTAGATCGGCAGCAGGTGCTTGTTGGTGATTTTGGTAAGCGGGTAGAGTCGGCTGCCCGTGCCTCCGGCGAGGACTATGCCCTTCAAGTTGCCTCCAGTACATTCGAGGATAACGCAGTCACCGTCCCCGTTACTGCGGGTGGCCGAGGCAGAGCGGGCACCCGGCTGCGACGGCTACCCTGCTGTCTGTGAAGTGTGTTGACCGGCTTGCTGACGCGCGCGCGGCTCGGAAACCGAGTGCGGGAATGGTAAAAGGTACTCGCGAGACGGCAGACTACAATCTTCCAATGAAGTTCATCACCTTTCTGTTGCTGGCGGGCGCGGCCTTCGCTCAGTCGACGCGTCCGGCCGAAGAGTTCAGAACCTCTGCCGGCCCGGTCAGGATTACTCCGATCCGCCATGCCAGCCTCATGATTGAGGCCGGCGGGCAAACGATCGCGGTGGACCCATGGAGTCAGGGCAGTTACGAAGGCGTCCCGCAGGCTGACCTCATTCTGATCACCGACATTCACGGTGACCACTTCGACTCCGCAGCGATCGCGAAGGTCCGCAAGAGCGGCAGCGTCGTCATTGCGCCGAAGGCGGTTGTCGAGAAGTTTCCCGAAGCCACGCCCATTGCGAACGGCGAAAAACGGGACTGGAGCAAGTGGACAATCGAGGCGGTGCCGATGTACAACCTGAAACGCGGCCCTTCAGAGGGGAAGTTATACCACGATAAGGGCCGGGGCAACGGCTACGTCCTGAGCTATGGCGGCACCCGAATCTATATCGCCGGCGATACGGAAGGCATTCCCGAGATGCGGGCGCTGCGCAACATCGACGTTGCGTTTATCCCGATGAATCTCCCGTACACGATGACACCGGAAGAGGCGGCCGACGCCGTACGGGCGTTCAAGCCGAAGGTAGTCTACCCGTATCATTACCGCGGAAGCGACACGAATGCGTTCGCGTCCGCGCTGGCCGGCTCCGGCATCGACGTCCGGCTGCGGAACTGGTATCACTGACGCCGCAGAAACGGGCGGCTGATGCGAATCGCGCGGGGGTCACGCCGCGTCGAGTACACCGGCAGGATGCCACCGGGATCGCTGTGCATCTCCGCGATTTCCTCGTCATCCACCTCCACCGACCAGGCGGTGTTCGGTTCGAGGCCAATCACGAACACGTTCGGCGGCTGATCGGCGGTCCGATCGATCCGCATGGGGATCGCGCCTGTGATCACCGATGCGTCACCGATGTCGATCGCGCTCGAGCGCGAACGCGCTCCAGGCGTGTAGCGCTTGCCATCGCGGAAGACCTCGGCGCGTTCGCGCCGGCTTCCCAGCCAAACCGCATCCTCGTCCCAGCTCGATCGCAGGAATAACTCCCCTCTTTTCTGATCGTGGAAAAAGAGCGGCATGTGGTAGTAGCTCAGTCCGGGCAGGTACGGATTCGCCCACAGCAGCTCGTAGGGAGCGCCGAACGGAGAGCGCAGCACGAAGCGGTCATGAATCAGCCAGCCCTGAAGGAACTGAGCATTGCGTGGGGAGCTGTCATAACCGACGAGGGCGAGTTCGGCGGCGCGCGCCAGGGCGGCGATTTTGAGGTCCGGATCCCCGGGGGCGTCGAGCATCGGGATACGGTAATCGTTCTCAGGAGCCGGCCAGATTGCCGGATAGTAACTGAGGAGAAGCCTGGCGGGAAGATCCATGAAATACGCGCCCGCAGATTCGCGCAAATCGATCTGCAGGTTGTCCCTCACGGCGTGTATCAGCTCCGCGAGCGCGTACAAATCGATCCGCGAGAGCGCCCGCCGCCCGGATACGAGCTCCGGCGAAAGCCCACCACGCCACCACTCCGTGATGATCTGTTCGAGAGCGCGCTCGCTCAGGCCGGGATTGCCGTGGTCGGCGAGCGCGATCGCGGCGAACACGCGCGAGCGAGCGGCAGCCACATCGGCCGGC
>DASSSG010000622.1:0-9147 GCA_035708545.1 Bryobacteraceae bacterium
CTGCGAACAGAACTCGGTGACGGCCCGTCTTCCAGCAGACAAACGCGAGCGCGACACCGAACATCTTCGCCCACACCAGCCCGGCGACCGGGTTCGCTGTCAGTGTCATCAGAGAACGCACGATCGGATTGGCTTCGCCCACCCCATTCACCAGAAAGGCGACGGTGCTAAGCAGGTCGAGGATTTGCAGGTACGTAAACCACAGAAAAGGCGCGAACTGAAGGTTTGCGAGCGAAGCTCTAATCTGAAGTAAGCGTTCCACCTCAGCCAATTTAAGGCACAAGATGCAATCCGTAAAGGGGTTTTATCTTAGGACTGTGTGCTGCGGTACCAGGAAACCGCGTTGCTGAGATTGGATATGCCGTGGCATACGTCGCGCAGCAACACCCTCTGCCTGCGCCCCGAGGCCGCTCGGCCTGCGCGCCGAGCCCGCGCCCTATCTGTCGGCAGCGGATTTGCCGGCACGCGCTTCAGCGAACGTTCGACCCTGCCTTGCGAGCAGGCACTGAAGGAGGTCGCGTAGCCGGCTGCTGCGGGGGCCTTTCCTCCGCGGGTAGGGTGACAACCCAGAGATGGCAAGGATCAAACCTTGCCGGGTTCACCGCTTTCTTTGGCTCGGCCATGGCGTCCACGACCTCCGTTCACTATGACGTATCGCCCGATTTCCGGGTTCTGTGAATCGGCGAATTACCCGAGGGTTTGATAAAAGTCCCGTAATCTCCGCGTATACTCCGGGCCACTGATCTCGATGAGGTCATTATGTGCGGCGCCGGTCACTCGCCAGAAGAGCTTCGGTTCGGGTGCGGCTTCGTACAGCTCGCGGCCGAACTCAAAATCGATGACCTCGTCGCGATCTCCGTGGAGCACGAGAACAGGAGCGCGCACGCGCCGAATCTTGCGTTTGGAGTTGTAGCTCCACACGAGCATCGGACCGAGCAGCGGCAGCACGCGATGCGCAACGGCCTGAGCGGAGGTGAACGGGGAGGCCAGCACGAGTCCTGCGCACGGGCGCCGCGCCGCGAGATCCACGGCCACTGCCGTCCCGAGCGATTCGCCGTGGATGACGATGCGCCTCGGATCGTAGCCGCGCGCGACGAGATGATCATAGCCGGCGTCGGCATCGGCGTAGAGACCGTTCTCGCTCGGTCTGCCGTCGCTGCGCCCGTAGCCGCGATACTCGAGCAGCAGAACCGACGAGCCCGCGGCGGCGATAACGGGAACGATGGCTTCACGATGCGTAATGTTGCCCCCGTTGCCGTGGAGATAAAGCGTGGCGAGATTCCCCGCGCGAGCGGCGATCCACCATGCGTGCAGCCGCACCCCGTCGCGGGCTGCAAGCCAAACGTCCTCGGCTCTGAGGCGGTCGCGAGCGCTCCAGTCGCCCCGCGGGTAGCGGAACGGGTAATACATGGACCGCGCGGCCGCCCACATCAGCAGCGCGACAAAAAGCGTGCACACGATAACGGCGATCAGCATGCGCCGGAGCATGGAACAGGCACATGGTACCGTCGGGACCCATGGCCTCGTTTGACGCTGTCGTGATCCCGGCCGGAGGACTCGAGCCTGATGGCAGTCTGCCGCCATGGGTGGTCCCCCGGCTGGACCGGGCTCTCGCACTGGCGTCCGCGACGCGGTACGTGATTACACTCAGCGCGGGCACGTTCCACAAGCCGCTGGTTCGCAATGCCAGCAACGCGCCGGTGTTCGAGTCGGCGGCGGCAGCACGGTACCTGATCGACCGAGGCTTTCCGGGCGAGCGTCTGCTGACCGAGACCTCCTCGTACGACACAGTGGGCAACGCGTACTTCTGTCGAGTAATTCACGCCGATCCGCAGCGCCTCTCTCGTCTGCTGATTGTCACCTCGGCGTTCCACATGCCGCGCACCGAAGCGGTCTTCCGCTGGGTCTTCAATCTCGTGCCCCTCGCGTTTGCGTATGAGCTTGCGTTTGAGGCGACGCCTGATGCGGGTCTCGACAAGCGTCTGCTTGCGGCGCGAAATGAGAAGGAACGCACCGCCCTTGCCGCCCTCTTGCCGAAGACAAATCGGTACCGAACGCTGGCGGAGTTTCATCGCTGGCTCTATACCGAGCACCGAATCTACGCACCGCGCCCGTGGAACACGCCCCGGGTGCCCCCGCCGCCGGATGTGCTGAGCACGTATTGAGGCCGATCAGCGATCCGATTCCCGGCCGTCTGACACTGATTCGCGTACGTCGACGCGGAGTCGCCCCCGGGCGAGACGTACGTTGAGTTCTGCGCCTTCGGGTGCGAGCGCCGCGTCGCGGATAACCGCCCCGTCCGGCCGCTGCACGATCGCGTAGCCGCGCTCGAGCACGCGTAACGGGCTGAGTTGGGTGAGATGCGCCTCGATGGCCGCGAGCCCGCCGCGCGCGCGATTCAGACGCGACTCGATCGAGCGCTGCGCGCCGCGCTCCACCTCGTTCAGGCGCGCGCGCGACGCCGCGAAGCGGAGGCGCAGATCGGTCCTGCGCAGACGCGCATCGAGCTCCTGCCACTGCTCCCGGCTGCGCCGCAGGCGAGCACGGGCGTGATCGCGCAGGCAGTATTCGAGCTCGTCTATCCTCTGTGCGCCCCGGCCTGTACGCCGGTGCAGCAGCGCGATGGCGCGGTCGACCCCGCGTTCGTGGAGCCGGCGTGCGGCTACGCTGAGCCGGAACCGAATCGCCTGTTCGAGCTGGCGCCGGCACCCGAGCACCTGCTCGATCAGCTGTTCCCGCGTGCAAACGACGAGCTCGGCCGCCGCCGACGGCGTCGGCGCGCGCATATCGGCAACAAAATCGGCGATGGTGAAGTCGGTCTCGTGTCCCACGGCCGAGATCACCGGCACGGAACACGCAGCGATCGCGCGCGCGACCGCCTCTTCATTGAAGGTCCAGAGATCCTCGAGCGAGCCGCCGCCTCGCGCCACGATCAGGACCTGTGCCCACCCGGAGCGCGAGAGATACTCGATACCGCGGCAAACACTTTCGACAGACCCTTCGCCCTGCACCTGTGCTGGAAAGAGGCGTATGTGCAGCCCGGGGAAGCGCCGCGTCAGGATATTCAGCATGTCCTGAATCACCGCGCCCGCCGGGGAAGTCACGATGCCGATTCGCTCGGGCAGTTTGGGCAGCGGGCGCTTGCGGCCGGTGTCAAACAGTCCCTCCCCGGCCAGCTTCTTCTTGAGCTGCTCGAAAGCGAGCTGCAGCGCGCCGTGGCCCTGCGGCTCCAGCGCGTCGACGATGAGCTGGTACTCGCCGCGGGCCTCGAAGACGTCGATGCGGCCGCGCGCCAGCACGGCCATGCCGTCCTGAGGCCGGAATTTCAGATACCGCGCCGTCGACCGAAAGCATACGCACCGGAGCTGGGCTTCGCGGTCCTTCAGCGTGAAATAAACATGGCCGCTGGTGGCCGGTCGCACGCCCGAGATCTCGCCCGACACCCAGATGTCGCCGAAATGGTCGTCGAGCAGGCCGCGGATGAGCGCGTTGAGCTCGCTCACGCTGTAGAGCTTTCGCTGGGGGCCCCAGTCGAGGGCGATCTGCTGCACTACCACTACTATCGGGCATCGCACATCCGGGTGCGCCAGGCGCTGCTTCTTTGTGGAATGCGATGCAGCTCCGCGTTGGTTCCGAAATGAAAAAGCGGCCGGTTTTACCCGGCCGCGAGACGCGGGAGGTGTGTATGAGAGAGAGTTCGCGGCAGGACTGCATTCTGCGGCGGACTCGAATCCATTCTGCATACAACGGGCGCTGACTGCCAGAGGCCGTCGGTCCCGAGGGTACTGGGCCGGTATTACGGCAAGGGACCAGGCATAAAGGCATATATGTCCACAGCAGTGATAAGATGACGCCGGTTCGCAACAAACGAGCGAGTGCGTATGGCCGAGCCGTTAAAGGTCAGGCAGTTCGGGGTAGCCCCGTCCTGCCCGGCAGCCGCTCGCGTTTATCCCGAGAGCATCGGCACTAGTCTGGTGTCCCGCGCTATCCTTGACAACCGCTTCCTTACGGTCGCGGCTCAGAAACGACCCTTCCGAGCCGCGCGCGTTAGCAAGCGGTATCGTATCCGGGATGGCACACTAGTCTGGCCGCCTGCCTCCCGAACCTCCGCGCCGGCAACTCGAATCGAATCGCCGTCTTTCTCTCCATGGCGTACAAGCCGAAGCGCTGGTCCCGCCTGCGATGCCGTGACTGCCCGGACCCCACGCAATCGGCAGCAGGCGAGCGCCTGATGTTGTCCTCGCGTCCACGCCGCCGAGATCCAGAGCCCGCGATATCGACCTCACACGTCCGCGCGCATAACAGGCCATGTCTTGTGCTCCGGTTTAGTGAAACGTACCGTGTCAGGCCCGCACTGTCCCGTCAGGCGTGCAAGGCCGCAGTAAAGGAGGCCATATGACGCTTCTCCACAGGCTCGCAGCAGTCACGTTTGCGTACTCTGTGCTGACTACGGCGCAGCAGCCGCCCGCCGCGCCGAAACCGCGGCTCCTCACCGTTGCCCCTGGCACGACCGTCCGCGTCCCGGCGCGGTGGCAGCCCTCCGCGATCAAGTACTCGAACGCGCAGGAACTGGTCCTGTCCTCGCAGGCCCGTGTCGCGGGTGCTCAGGGACAGCCGCCGCAAACGGTCGACTACAACATGGCGCGGATCCTCATCACCCGCGAGCCGCGGACGACCCACGCCGATGCCGTGAAGCGTCTCCAGGAGATTGCGGCGGAGCGCCCCTTCCCGGCCCGTTTCGTCGAGATCGGCGGCTGGCCGGCGGTCGAGATCGACTTTCAGGAGCGCCTCCCGCGCCGGGGACAGGCCGCTCAGGTCTTCGAGGCGAACGTCCCGCAGGCGGCCATCGCCGTGGCCGCCGGCACAACCCTGATCCGGTTCGATATCGCGCTCGCGCCGGACGCGGAGCCGGCGCTGCTCGAAGAAGCCAGGCAGATTGCGCGCAGCTCGGTGTTTCCAACCCGCGGCAATCCCGCGACTGTGAAGCGGTCGCTGGACACACTCCAGCGGGAGGGTGCGAAACCTGTCACACCTCCTGTCGAGCGCGGCGCGCCGCCCGACGCGGCCGTCTTGCGCGACATGCCTTCACCGGCAGAGGCGCCGCGCGCGGGCATCCAGTCCCCCGGTCTTGCTCTGGTGCAGGCCGGCGTGGGCGAGCTCGAGATCGCTGCCAGCGCGAACGCCCGCAACATCGTGATCGCATCCAACGCAGCGCTGTCGTTCTCAGCCAACCTCGGCGCCACATTCACCGCCGGCAACACTGGCGTGTTCGGCCTCAACGATCCGACACTCGCTCGGGCCGCCAGCGGGAATTTCTATCTGGGTGTCATCGCGTTTCCGAACGGCACGCCGGCGCATCTGAACGCGACCGGCTGCACGAACGCGGTCAGCCGCTCGACTGACAACGGCGCCACGTTCACGCTGCGCGGCTACAGCGCGCGCTGCCCGGCAACGGGGACGGGACTGTGCTTTCCCGATCAGGAGCACATCGCAGCCGATGCCGTGAATCAGGCTGCCGGCAACGATCAGCTGTATGCGGCGTGGCGGAACTTCACACCTGCGGGGCCCGTGACGAACTGCGGCCAAATCGGGGGCGGGTTCGTGACCTCGACAATCACCTGCTCGCAGAACGGCGGCACGACGTGGACGGCCAACGCCGCTGTTCCGGGAGGGGGCGACTTCCCGCGCGTCGCTGTGGGACGTGACGGCAGCGTGTACGTCGTAAGGCTGAATGGCAACAACGTTGTGCTGAACCGCTTCAGCTCCTGCGCCACTGGTCTCGTCGCCGCGACAGGATTTCCCGTAACGGTCGCCACGCTCAGCGGAGGGGTCGCCTGCCCCATGCCTGGACTCGACCGCTGCAATGACGGCAACACACTCAGCAGCCCCACTGTCGCCCCTGATCCCGGCAACGCCAACCGCGTGTTCGTCTCCTTCGCCGAGAGGGACGGCTCGGGAGGCGAGCGCGTTGTCACCCGCGAGTCGAACGATCGCGGAGCCACTTTTCCGCGGACCACCACGGTCAGCGGCTCGAACTCCGCGCGGCGGTTCATGCCGTGGACGTGCTCGACGCGAGGGCGTGCCTTCACCGGCTGGTACGACCGCAGCGCCGCGACTGCGGCCGCCAACGACCGAACCGACTACTTCTTCGCGCAGGCCTGGGGCGGATTGCTGAATCTCACCAACAACCCCGACCCGCAGTGCGCGTCGGGATGGCCCTGTGCGCCTCGCAGCACCCAGGATTCGGAATCCTGCAGTGTTCAGCCCCAGCTGGCCGGGGTGTGCCAGCGGCCCGGGGGCGGCGGAAGCGGCGCCCGCTGCGACTTCAGCGCGGGCGGCTGTCCGGCGGGCGAGAGCTGCATGGGCGGCGGTGGCTGCCCGAAATATGGCGACTACAACGGAATCGCCTGCGCGGGCAACTGGGTGATTGCTGGCTGGGCGTCTGCGACATCGCCGCAGGGCCTGCCAGCGGGAGCCGGCCTGCGCGTATTCTCGACGTCCGTGTTCGTCGGCTGGGAAGGCGCACCGATCTGGCGCTACACCGGGATTCCCTGTGCCGGCAACAGCTGCCCCGGCTGGCAGCGGCTCGACAATAATCCGAAGACGGTCGCGATAGCATCCGCGGGAACCCAGCTCTACCAGCTTCACAACGACGGCTGGATTTGGCGCTACACCGGCACTGCCTGCGACGTGGACATCTGCCCCGGCTGGCAGCGCCTCGACAATAACTCGAAGACCATAGCCATCGCGGCCGGCGGATCGCAGCTCTACCAGCTCCACAATGACGGCTGGATCTGGCGCTACACGGGAACGCCGTGCGCCGGCAACAGTTGCCCGGGCTGGCAGCGTCTCGATAACAACTCGAAAACCATCGCGATCACTGCCAACAGCGGCGACCTGTTCCAGTTACATAACGACGGCCGCATCTGGCGATATACCGGCACCCCGTGCAGCGGCAACTCATGTCCGGGCTGGCAGCAGCTCGATGCGAATCCGAGTACGGTGGCAATCGCGGCTGCCGGCTCCAGCCTGTTCCAGCTGCACCGCGATGGGCGCATCTGGCGCTATACGGGCACGCCCTGCACCGGCAATTCGTGTCCGGGCTGGCAGATGCTCGACAACAACTCGAAGACCGTCGCGATCGCGGCTGGCGGCTCGCAGTTGTACCAGCTACACAACGACGGCTGGATCTGGCGCTATACGGGCACGCCCTGCGCCGGCAATTCGTGTCCGGGCTGGCAGCGTCTCGATAACAACTCGAAGACTGTAGCCATCGCGGCGGGCGACAGCGCCTTGTACCAGCTGCACCATGACGGCTGGATCTGGCGTTATACGGGAACACCGTGTACCGGCAACTCGTGCCCCGGCTGGCAGCGCCTCGACAACAATCCGCGAACCGGCATGATCGCCTCAGGCGGGCAGCTCTTCCAGTTGCATACCGATCCGCTGTACCAGGTACACAACGACGGCTGGATCTGGCGTTATATCGGTACCGAATGCGATGGCGATTTTTGCCCCGGCTGGCAGCGGCTCGACAACAACCCCGCAACTGTTCAGGTAGTCGCGGCCGGAACGCAGTCATTCCAGCGGCATAAGGATGGCAAGATCTGGCGGCACACGGGCGTGCCCTGCGCCGGCAATTCCTGTCCGGGCTGGCAGATGCTCGACAACAATCCGGCGACGGTGTTCATAGCGGCGGCCGGCAACCAGCTTTTCCAACTGCACAACAACGGCCGCATCTGGCGCTACACGGGCACACCGTGCAGCAGCGCCACGAGCTGTCCGGGCTGGCAGATGCTCGACGCGAATGCAGCCACTGTCGCCATCGCGGCGGGCGGCAACCAGCTCTTCCAGTTGCACAACAGCGGCCGGATCTGGCGCTACACGGGCACGCCGTGCAGCAGCGCCACGGCCTGCCCGGGCTGGCAGATGCTTGACGCAAATGCGGCGACGGTGGCGATTGCGGCTGCGGGCAATCAGCTCTTCCAGATGCACAAGGGCGGACGAATCTGGCGGCACACCGGCGCGCCCTGCACCAGTGCTACGGCGTGCCCGGGCTGGCAGATGCTCGACACGAACCCGGCGACAACCGCAATCGCGGCGGGAGGCAACCAGCTTTACCAACTGCATAACACCGGACGAATCTGGCGCTACACGGGGACGCCCTGCACCAGCGCTACGACCTGTCCGGGTTGGCAGTTGCTTGACACCAACCCGGCAACGACGCAGATCGTCGCAACCGCCGATCATCTTTACCAGCGGCACACGAACGGAAGGATCTGGCGCTATGTGGGACCGCCCTGCACCGGCACGAGTTGCCCCGGTTGGCGCCTGCTGGACAACAATCCCAAAACCATAAGGATCGTATCCGGCGGGTTCGAGTAACACCACGGCGCGGGCCGCCGTATAGCGCGCTCCGGCGTCCATCAAAATTCCTTTTCCGCTGCCCAAAGTTTTTCAATTGGCGCATTGCCGACCCGCTCAGCTATCCTGACGTCGTACCTGCGACACTCCCGTCCCGCGGAGAAGCAGAGCTTGTAATCCCCCCGACAGGATTGGTGTGTCTCCACGTCCCCGATGGAGGTTAGATTGAGCCCTAAAGAAGTTCTGGAATTTGCGAAGAAAAACGACGCTCGTCAGTTCGACCTTCGCTTTACGGACCTGCCGGGTCTGCTCCAGCACGTTTCATATCCGATGAACCAGCTCACCGAAGACTCGTTCGAAGAGGGCTTCGGGATCGACGGATCGAGCATCCGCGGGTGGGCGGCGATCAATGAGAGCGATATGCTGCTGGTCCCGGACACGACGACCGGGTTTATGGATCCGTTCTCGGAGCTGCCGACGCTCGTCATGATCAGCGACGTCATCGATCCGATCACGCGCCAGCACTACGATCGTGATCCGCGCTGGATCGCGAGGAAAGCCGAGATGTTCCTGCAGAACAGCGGCGTGGCCGACACCGCGTACTTCGGCGCCGAGGCCGAGTTCTTCATTTTCGATAACATTCGTTTCGACCAGAACCAGCACTCCGGGTTTTATTTCATCGACGCCGAAGAGGGCCGCTGGAACTCGGCCCGCGAGGAGAACAATCTCGGTTACCGCCCGCGCTACAAGGAAGGCTACTTCCCGGTGCCTCCCACCGATCAC
>DASSSG010000623.1:0-11452 GCA_035708545.1 Bryobacteraceae bacterium
AGAATGAACGGGGTGAATCTCGCCGCGCAAGTCCCTGGGCGCGATCGCGGGCGTTGGCGTCGGTGTCACAGATCGCCACCACACGCGTGTTCGGCTGCTCGAGCACCTGGCCCACCAGACTGGTCCCGCGGATGCCAACGCCGATGAAAGCCGTGCGGATCTCGCGATCCTCGGCACCAGCAGTCGCTTCCGCAACGACAGCTGCGACTCCGCCCAGGATAAACCGTCTCCGCCCCTGTTCCATTGCCGATCACCTCCATATGGACCGTTCGCGCGCGGCTGCGGCGCGCCTCCGTGCCAGCGTATCAGGAGCGTGCTGTCGCGGGCCATGAAAAGAAATGAAGAGAACCGGCGCCTTCCGCAGGCCAGAGGCAATCGCGCTATACTGCTGCCTCAGAAAACGTCTGTCTCGAACCGGAGGGGTTATGTCGAATATCAGACAGCTGTTCACCTCATGCGCAGTGGTGTTGTGCATGGCCGCATCGATACTTCCGAGCCGCGCACAAACCGGCAGCGGTGTCGTCCAGGGGACGATCACCGACGCGACCGGCGGCGCGATTCCGAACGCCAAAGCCACGCTGACCAATACCGCCACCGGCGTGACGAAAACCACGCAGAGCAACAACGTCGGGCTGTTCTACTTCGGCGCGGTGCAGCCAGGCCCCTATGAGGTGACCGTGGAAGCGCCGGGGTTTAAACGCTGGGGCGGTGCGTTTCGGGTGGATGTCGGCCAGACCGTCACGATTGATCCGAACATGGAGATCGGCACTCTGGGCGCGAGCATCGAGGTCAGGGGCGTCGCGCCTGTGATCGAGACCGAAGGCATGCAGGTCAGCGATATCAAGGACTCGCTGCGTATCCAGAGCCTGCCGCTGAACGGCCGCGCCATTACGAACCTGTTCGACCTCACGCCGGGGGTCGAAGGCGGCGCAAACCCGCGTGTCAACGGCCTGAAGGTCGGTTCCGCGGAGATGCTGCTCGACGGAATCTCGATGGTGAGCCGCTTCGGCGGCGGTATCGTACCGGTGCAGCCGGGCCTCGACACGGTGCAGGAGTTCCGGGTCGAGACCGCCGGCTCCGACGCGCAATATTCACGGCCGGCGACTATTTCCGTAGTGACGAAGAGCGGCACGAATGACTTTCACGGCACCGCATACGAGACGCATCGGAACAACTTCGGCGGCCTGCGCGCGCGTGCACGTCAGGATTTCTATGAGAAGCCGCCGCAGCTCATCCGCAATGAATTCGGCGCGTCCGCCGGCGGGCGCGTCATCCGAAACAAGACGTTCTGGTTCGCTTCTTACGAGGGGCTGAGGCAGCGCCAGGCGCGGTTCGCCCGCACGTCGGTTCCGACAGAGGCGATGTGGAACGGCGATTTCGGCAATGCCATAACCAGGAATCGCGAGCCGATCATCATCTACGATCCGCTGACCACTGGCCCGAACGGCGAGCGGCAGGCATTTGCCGGGAACCTCATCCCTCGGGAACGTATCTCGCAGTTTGCTTCCGTAATGCGCAGCGTTTCGGCCGCACCCGTCGGGCCGAACGCAGGCGGCAATCCGTGGATCGAATCCAACTTCGAAGCCTTCTATCCGCAGACGCGCGACACCAACACATACACGATCAAAGGCGATCAGATCTTCTCGGAAAAGGACAGCCTCTCCGGCCGCTTCACGCGGTCGTGGCTCGATGCCGGCACCTTCGGCGGTGTCTACGGCTTCCCGCCCCCTGGGAGCACGAACGCGGGCGGCACTTCGGCGCAGTCCACGAAATTCTACTCGACATTCGTTCGCTGGAATCACGTTTTCTCGCCCACATTACTCAACGAGCTCCAGGCCTCCTCGGACCGGTCCCGGAATCATTCGGGAACGCTGGCGGATCAGACGGAATGGGCGACAAAGCTGGGCTTTGGCAACCCCTTCGGCGCGCTCGGCTGGCCGACGATCTGCGCAAGCGGACCGTTCTACGACGGCTGCTGGGACGCGGGCAATCCTCAGGACCACAACCTGACCGGGTTCCAGATCGTCGACGACGCCACGTGGATTCGAGGCACGCATACGCTGAGATTCGGATTCAAGGGACGCTCCGAGTACAACAACGTGCGCGAGTTGCAGCAGGCCCAGGGCTCGCATTCGTTCGGCGCCGACTGGACCGCCCTGTACGACCCTTCGAGCCGATCTGCGACGCCCCGCACCGGATCCGGTTTCGCCAGCCTGTTGCTTGGGTATCCCACGTATCTCTCGAATCAATACAACCGCGGCTACTTTTATTTCAGACAGAAGGAGGTTGGGCTCTACGCACAGGACAATTGGCGCGTCAGCCAGCGCCTGACGCTGAACCTCGGTGTGCGCTGGGACTACTGGACGCCTTACAGCGAAAAATATAACCGGCTACTCAACCTCGACCTGAACAACTATGTCGGCAAAATGGAAGTGATCACGCCGGGCAACACGCGGATGGAAGACATCAGGGGCATCCCGCCGGCGGTGCTCGCCTCCTGGCGCAACCGCGGACTCACCTGGAAAACCGCGGAAGAGGCGGGCTTTCCGAGCGCGCTGTTGCCGCGGGATACGAACAACTTTGCTCCGCGGCTCGGCGCGGCGCTGCGTCTGAGCGACCGGTGGGTGATCCGCTCGGGCTATGGCGTGTACTACTGGACCATGCCGCTGTCGCAGCTTCTGCAGAGTTCGCGCACTAACCCTCCCTTCAATCTGCGCTTCACGAACGAGATTGGGAGCCAGGGCGGCACGAACCCGGTTTACGCACTGACCAACCGCCCTGCCGCAAATGAGACCGTCGCGACCGCGCGCGTGTCTACCGAGGGCGTGGTGAACATCAGTCGCGCGGCTCAGGGCTTTATGCCCTGGGACATCAATGCCTGGGGCGACAACACGGCGCAGGAGTGGACGCTCACCGTCGAACGTGAGCTCATGAAGAGCACATCCGTACGTGCCAGCTACATCGGCAACCACGGCAGCAACCTCGAGCAGCGGTGGCGCTGGAATGATCCCGAAAGCGTCTGGAATTACCAGGCCCGCACCGGGCAGATTGCGCCGACCAACGCGGATCTCCGCCGCGCGAATCCAAACTGGACGAGCGGCTGCTGTAACGCTCCTGTGCGGCACAACGGCTACTCGAACGCACACTCAGTGCAGGCGGAGGTGGAACGGCGCTATGCGAGCGGTCTCGCGTTCCAGTGGTTCTACACGTTCAGCCGCGTCATGACCACAACGGATACCGGCGGGTACAGTTTCGGCAGTAACAACATCAACTCCAGCGGCAGCGGCACCGCGTTCGCGGTGCCTGAGCCGCAGGTCATCCTGGGAGCCCCGCGACTTACGGAAGACGAGCGCCTGCGCCTCGGCTACGCTAACACCGACGCCGTGCCGGCGCACCGCATCCGGTGGAACGGCATCTACGACCTGCCGTTCGGCCGCGGGAAGAAATTCGGCGGCGGCGCGAGCACCGTTGTAAATCACGTGATTGGCGGCTGGCAAATCGCGTTCATCGGTGACTGGCGCAGCGGTCTCTGGCAGGGAGTTAACTCCGGGTTGTATCTGTTCGGCGACCCGATACTGGATCCGAACGAGCGGCTGGAGATGTACGTCTTCGGGCGTCGCCAGAGGCTGTGGTTCCGCGGCGACTTCGACCCCACGCTGGCCACCGGAGTGGATCAGGCGAAGCTGCAGCAGTTCATCCCCACAAACCGCGAGCAGCGTGTGCTGCGGCCCCTCGGTTCCAACTTCGACAACCGCCTACCGCAGACGCTGGCAAACGGTCAGACAGTCATGACCAACGTGAACGAGAACCTCAACTGGAACGCGAGAAATTTCTTCCGGGGAGCAGGATCGTGGAACCAGGACCTCTCGGTTTTCAAGAACTTCCTGATCACCGAGAGAGTCAACGTCCGCTTCACGGCGGATTTCTTCAACGCTTTCAATCACCCTGTGGATGTCAGCCCGAACAACTCCACCGGTTTGCAGGACCTGAGCACGCAGGCCAACGAGCCGCGTATCATTCAGCTCTCTCTGCGCCTGAGCTGGTAGGCGAAAGGCGGTCCCGGCGGGGTGGCGACACGATGCCTCGCCGGAGGCCGTCTCACAAGTACCTTTGGCATTCCCGCGCGATCGTGGCTCGGTTTTCCGAGCCACGCGCGTCAGCAAGCGGTCAGGACACTTCAGAGACAGCAGACTCGTGTGCCAGCAGTACTGGTGCGCACCACCGGCGAGATGGATAGAATCATCGTCAATACGACGGATGGAGCCCCGATGAGAAGACGAGATGCGCTCGCGCTGTTCTCCGCTCCTGCTTTGGCGGCTTCAACGGAGGCAATCGTCGTCGATCCCGCTCCCCTCCACCCGCTCTCTCCATATCTCTACATGCAGTTCATGGAGCCGCTCGGCGTAACCGATGGCTCGGTGGAGGCCTGCTGGGATTACGAGCGGGACGACTGGCGAGAAGATTTCGTGAATGTCACGCGCGATCTGGCGCCAGGTGTCCTGCGCTGGGGCGGCCTCTTCAGCCGTTATTACAAATGGCGGGAAGGCGTTGGCCCCGCAGCCCGCAGGCCCCTCATGCGCAACTACGTCTGGGGCGGGCGCGAGACCAACCGCGTCGGCACGGCCGAGTTCGTGGATCTCTGCCGTCGCACCGGCGCCGCACCGCTGATATGCGTGAACTTCCTCAGCGATGGGCAGCAGAGATTTCGCGGGACGCGAGAAGGCGATCGTTCCGGCGACGCGCGCGAAGCCGCCGGCTGGGTCAGCTACGCGAATGACCCCTCAAACCGCGATCGCCGCGCCCATGGCAGTGCGGAACCGTACAACATCCGGCTCTGGCAGCTTGGCAATGAGACCTCATACGGCAGGGAATGCTTCCGTAAGCAGGAAGCCATCGCGAAAACGATCGAGTTTGCCAAAGCAATGCGCGAGCGCGACCCTTCTGTTCAGCTCATCGGCTGGGGTGATCGCGATCCGATCGACCGGTCACTGTGGGCCGGGGACATGCTGCGCGAGGCGGGTGAGTATTTGTCGTTCATCGCCATACATATGATGCAGCAGCGGCCGGTGCGCAAAGATACCATTCTCCGCGGGCGTTCGTATCAGCAGGACCCAGCCCGGGCCTGGGATGAACTCATGGAGATGTCGCGCGCTGTCGATGGGCGGCTGGTCGAGCTGGAACAGGTGCTCGGCAGGAGCCGGATCGGCGTGGCCGTTACCGAGGGCCACCTCAGTCTCCGGCCCCACAACGCAAATCAGATCCTCACCGAATGGCTCACGGGCGTGTATCACGCGCGCGCGATGAACACCTACGAGCGTCACGGCGAGCGCGTGAAGATCGCGACCGGCGCCGACTTCGCGGGCACTCGCTGGACCGTCAACGCCGTCCTGCTGCCTGTCCCGGGCGGCCAAAGCTATCTCACGCCTGTTGGCGCGGTCATGCGCCTGTTCGGCCGCAACCGCGGCGCTGAGGCGATCGCCGTTAAATCCGCTCCTGCCGATCTGGACATTGCCGCCAGCCGGACCGATAACCGTATCTGGCTGCACGTCGCCAACACCGCGTTCGCGCGATCCTGCCCGGCCACGTTCGCGGTCAGCGGCCGCACCATCGTGCGCGCGACGGTGCATGAGATCGCGCCGGAGGACGTGCGCACGGCGCCTTCGCCCGAGGAACCGAACGCGCTGGCGCCGCGCCTGAACCCTGTCATCGGCGCAACGTGGCGCTTCCCCGCGGCCTCCGTTTCGGTGGTTGAACTCGAGGTCAGATGAAACGGCTTGCCTGGCTGCTGGCGACGAGCGCTGTCTGCGGGTGTCTGCTCGCGCAGGACGCGACAGTTCGAGTCGATGCCTCACGGCGTGCCGGCTACAAGATCCCGCGCACGATCTACGGCACCTTCCTCGAGCCCATCGGGCAGTCGATCTATCCCGGCCTGTGGGCGCAGGTGCTCGAGAATCCAAGCTTTGAAGAGAACTTGTGGAGCGCCGGGCAGATTCGACGCATGCTCGACAATGAACCCGCTCTCCAGCGCGCCTCGCAACTCGGTCTGCCTCTCCCCTGGGAACCCCTCGACTCGGCGCAGGGCGCTCGTTACGAGCCCCGCTGGAATGAAGCCGCGAATTCCTACCGATCGCTCCTGATCATGGCGCTTCCGGACGCACAAACGGGAGTGCGGCAGCAGGTGTTTCTGCCCGTGCACCGAGCCCTCACATACAACGGCAGTCTGTACGCCAAACAGGTACGAGGGCCCGGGGCGGTCGAGGTCTCCCTGCGGCGCCGGAACCGGTCGGAATCGGTGCTCGCGCGCGCGGCGGTGCAACTCAGGGACCGAGCGTGGCAGAAATATGATTTCACTCTCGAGCTGAGTGCGCGCGAGGTACGCCCGCTCGAGCCTCTGGATTTCGTCATAGCCCTCACCGGCGATGCGCGCGCGCTGATCGATCAGGTGATGCTGTTTCCCGCCGATGCGGTGGACGGCATGGATCCCGAGATGATCGAGCTCGCGCGAGCGCTCAAAACGCCCCTCGTCCGCTTCGGCGGGAACTTCACGTCCGCGTACCACTGGCGGGACGGGATCGGCCCGCTCGACAAGCGCATCAGCATGCTCAATCTTTCCTGGGGCATGCCCGAGTACAACCACTTTGGCACCGAAGAATTCCTGCGCTTCTGCCGCCTGATTGGCGCCGAGCCGCAGATCGCATTGAACCTCGGCAGCGGCACTCCCGAGGAAGCGGCGGAATGGGTGCGGTATGTGAACGAGAAGTGGGGAAAGACGGGTCTGTTGTGGGAGCTCGGGAACGAGTTGTGGGGCGATTTCCAGACAGGCTACCCAACGCTCGGCAAGGTCGCCGCGCTCACGAAGACGTTCGCCGAAGCCGTTCGGCGCGTCGATCCGGCAGCGCGTCTGATCGCCACCGGCCAGGATCCGGATCATTTCCGCGAATGGAATGCCGCCCAGCTCGGTCTCGGACCGGGGCTTTACGAGATGCTCGCGACGCACTTCGTCGTGGGCAGCGGGACGGTACGGCGGAGAAATGCTCCGCCGCAGTTCATAGCACACTCCGCATTTGCTTTGCCGGTCGAGCTCGAGCGGCGGCTGCGCCGCATGAAGGCGCAGATCGATGAACATCCTGGCATGGCCGGCCGCGTAAAGATCGCGTTCACGGAATGGCTTTTCCACGGGAGCGATGATGCGTCTCCACGTTTCCACAACATGGGTGGAGCGATCTGTGCGGCAGGATTGCTGCACACCTTCATTCGCACGGCCGACTTCCTGCCGGTCGCCGATATGACGGGACTGATCGAGTTCGGCGGCATCTGGAAGAAACGCGGCCGAGTCTACGGCGTGCCCGCGTACTGGGCCTTCCGCATGTACTCGACAGCGGACGCGACAACGCCTGTTGCGACAGACACCAGGGTCGAGACGTACAACGTAACCGACGGTAACCCGCGACTCCCGGGCATCGCCGAAGTTCCATACCTCGACGTCGTTGCCGCGCTGAACGATCAGGGCGACAAACTGACGCTCTTCGCCGTCAATCGCCATCTGGAGCGGGACCTCGCCACCGACATTGAGGTTGCCGGCTTCCGCCCTCGCGGTCGCGTTGATATCCAGACGCTCAGCGCGCCAAGTATCTACCAGGCGAACAACGAAATGCGGCCGGAAGCGATACGGCCGATTCCCGCGGCAGTGACGATTGGCGGTGACCGGCTGAGATACACGTTTCCGCGTTCCAGCGTCACCGTGCTGGTTTTCGAAGCCGGCTCAGCCTGACCCTTCACTCCGGAATGCCCGCCAGGGATCACCAGGCGGGCGGGTAGTTGGTCAGTCAAACTGACCCTCTACCAACGGGTGAGCCGCCGCCTTCGCGGGTAAGTACCGGTTACTAACTTTCTGCAGGGTCGGGCGCGATACCTTCGATAGTCTTGTCGCCGGCTGCAGTGGCTCGGTATCCTGATTGGCGGCGAACGTCTGCGATGCGATCCGAGGCCGCAGCCCCGATCATGAAGGCGACCCGGTTTCATTCCGCGGCCTGGGTCGCCGATTCCGATCTTCTCCCACCTGAACCCCGCTGCCCGCTTTGTCTGTCGGTAGCCTGCCGGCGTCCCGTGCTTCGGTTGCAGTGCGATCCCGACGTCGATCTGCTCGCGTGCCCAGACTGTGATGGTTATTCCGCGTCCCGTATGCCAACAGAAGCCGCGCTGCGCGCGTATTACCGGCGCTACTACGAGCACGGCAGCGGCGTCACCCTGCACGGCCCCGAGCGCTTCGCCGACCACATCGCGCGTCAGGTGCCCGTGCGCCCAATGATGCGCGTCCTCGATTTTGGGGGCGGCGACGGCTCTGTGTCCCTCCTGATTGCCGAGCATTTTCTCGCGCACGGTACCACGGACGCGGAGGTGCTGATTGTCGATTACAACGCGTGCGCGCGGTCCCCGCAACCGGAAATCCGCGTCCGCACGGCAGACACCCTTGAGCGAATCGACCGCTACGAGCTTGTACTCGCGAGCGCGATCCTTGAGCACATCCCGCATCCGCAGCCGGTCCTGCAAAAGCTGCTCAGTGCCGTGACCCCCGGCGGTTTCTTCTACGCACGCACGCCGGCGATGGCACCACTACTCGAGGCAATGGCGCGTCTCGGCCTGCACGGAGACTTCACGTTCCCCGGCCATCTCCATGACATGGGGGAGCGCTACTGGTCCGGGGTCGTGGACCGCATGGGAGACAGCGGCCTCCAGTTGGTAGTGAGCCGTCCGTCGCTGATCGAGACGAAGTTCGGGCGAGATCCGGTACGCACTCTGGCCGCCTTCATGGTCAAGGCGCCGTGGCGCGCTCTCGGTCGCAGATGGCCCTATGTCGGTGGGTGGGAAGTGGTGATCCGCCGAGGCGCGAGCTGATGCGATTTACGGAGTGGGTCAGTTTAACTGACCCGCTCGCGATTCCTGGTCGCTCTGGTTCTGCAGCAGCTCTTCGCAGCCGCTGCGCGACGCCAGCGCCATGACCTTTTCCCCTGTGCCGTGTAACAGCTCCTTGTGAGTACCGAATCAATCGTGTCATCCGCGGCTGCCACCGCGTGGCTCGCCTTTGGATAAGCGTCGAAGGAACAGCACCGCAATTGCTCTGTGATGTGTGGCGACTCCGATTCGCGAGCCCGCAAATGTCTCGACCGCCATTTTGGCGGTGGTTTCCACCGGCTGCGTTTATGCGTGCAGGTGTAATCTCATAGGTGGTCGGCAAAATGCAGAGACCAGACGACGAGCGCGACGACCAGGTCCAGCCAGACGATCAGCGGGCGTGGGCAGCCCCGAGTGCGGAGCAAGGGCCCTCGCAGGATGTGAAGGTCGCACGCCGTCTGAAGGCGGTCGGCGTTGTTCTCGCCATCGCCCTGGCAGTGGCTGCCTTGCTCTGGGCCTTCTATCCCCGCGGCTGAGGCGAATAACAAGTCGAAGACTCGACCCATCAGCCGATTTCGACCCGACTCCGAGGGCGATCGCGACGCTCGCTGAACAGGCCACCATCGAGTGTTGCCCGTGATCTTTGACGGCGCATCGATCGAGAAGCAACCGCATTGACGTTGCGCTGTCAGCGCTAATCTCAACACAATCGAACTGGGCCAGGCCGCAAGTCATGACAAGAAGAACCGATGACTGTTAGTGACCGTAGACCGGACGGCCTGGCGCATGCTGACGTGTCGCACTGCCTGGAACGGACCTGCACGCCGCTGAGCACGTAGTGGCCGTGGCGCCACAGTTCGGGGACGATCGGCTGCGGCCGATGTCGTCGGTAGAACATCCGGTCGGTCCCGCCTCGGGCGTGATCCGTCCGCTAAGACACTGTTCGATGAGCAAACTTCGCGAAAGCCGCGGAGCTGGTGAGTTGATGACGGCACTTGCTTCACGGCGGTGCCGGTCGCCGCGCGATAAGATGGGTTGCCAAACCCTCGCGCCGGTTTGACCAAGGGCAGGCGGAAAAATAGTTTCACAGATTCGGTCGAATTGTATAGTTCCATCGCGGTAGCACTTTGCCGTGCGTGAGGCGGAGTGAAGAGATCAACTGCGGGTCCGGCTTGAGACGCGTTGGATACTCGTGTCGGTCAAGATAGGCGGTCACGACGAGACCGGTTTGAGTGCTGGTGGTGCGAATGTATTTGAGCATCTTTTCATAGCTGTCGAGTGGCTCGGCCGCCCAGTTTTTGGAGATCTCGGAGAACAGCCGGTGCTCGATGGGATTCCATTTGGAGGCGCCGGTAGGATAGTGAGCGATGGTGACGGCGATCCCGAAGGGATTGCATATCTGAGTCTGCAGTTCGGTTTTCCAAGCCCAGGAAGTGCAACTGTTGCTGCCGCCGGAGTCGGCCAGAACCAGCAGTTTGGGCGTGCGGCCATAGCAACGCAACCCCTCCCGTTTCCACCAAGTGGCGATGGAATGAGCGGCGAAGGCCGGCGTGTCGTGAGAGACGCCCACGCAGACGGTGCCGTGATTGCAGGGTGGGTCGTAAATGCCGTAGGAGATTCCCACCCCGCTGGCATCCGAGAGGAAATCGTGATCGTTCACCAGGACCGGCGATCGGTCCCATTTGGCGCCGCTGTTTTTGAAGTTGCCGATCATTTCGCGCTTCTTGCTGTCGACGCTGATGACGGGGAGTCCTTGCCGCTCGAAGCGGGTCCGAAGCGAGCAGATGTGTTGGAATTGCTGATCGCGGTAGGGACTGGAATTGGTAGCGATCTGCTTGCGGTTGACGCGCAGGGAGAAATGCATCTGGTAGAGAAGACGAGCGACCGTGTTGGCCGAGACCGGGATGCCGATCTGCTGGAGGACCTCGGCGATCTTCTCCGTCGGCTTGCGGGTCCACTTCAGCCCGGTGATGGGATCTCCAGCGGTATCGTGTTCCAACAGAATCTCGATGGCGCCGATTATTTCGGGCGTTTTTTTTCCCCGGGCTTGCGCCCCGCCCCGGCTCTGCGTGCACAGTCCACTTCTACGTCCTGAGCTAATAATTGTCGTCGTCCCCGGGCTACGGTGTGCGGATCGAGGTCGAGGAAGTCGGCCAGTTGACGGTCACCACCGCGGCCCAACTTCAGCGACTCCAGTCCGGCATACAGGCGACGCTGCTGCTCGTCCAGCAGACTGTAGAACAGCAGGATGGCGGCTTTCACTTCCTCCGGGGCGACTTCCGGCGCGGATGCGTCCACCACGGTGGGTAGTCCCTCCACAGAACGGCGCGCCATCAGTTGCCGTCGTTGGACGGTTGGCTCCGCAGCCGTGTACAGGTACCGGCCGGAGACGATCTGGCGCGCCACTCGCTCTTGCTGAGCCAATTGATGGAGGGCATCCTGCACTTCGATGTGCAACACCGGAGCCAACTCATCGGCGAAGTATCCGCGCGGAGAACGCTGCACGAATTCTTCGGCGGTGGCCAGCAGCGTGCCGGAACGGGAAAACCGAGCCTCTGCG
>DASSSG010000624.1:0-6211 GCA_035708545.1 Bryobacteraceae bacterium
TGAGCGATCCGGCGGTGGATGTAGTTGGCTTCGATATGCGCGCGGCGCTCGTATACCCCGAAATCCGCGCGCGGGGAATCAAACCGTCGGATTCGATTCACCTTGCGTGCGCATCCGTCGCACGCGTGAATCTGCTTCTCACCAACGATGCTGATCTCACACGTCAGCAGATACCGGATATTGCGTTCATCACCACGCTCGATCGAGCGCCGCTGTAGTTGTGGGGAATGTAAAGGAATTCCGTCTAACCAGGGTTGTCGGGAGCCAGGTTATGAATCGAGAAACTCCCTTCCCTAAGCGTGCGGCTTCAGGTTCAACACCTCGTTCATAGCTCCCTGGCGGTAGCCTTCCAGATCCAGCGTCACGTAATTAAAACCCAGCGGCTTGAAAACGTCGACGAACTTTCGCGCCATCTCCGGCGACAGCGCGCGCGGCAGCTCCTCGCGCGAAATCTCGAGCCGCACCAGCTCGCCGTGAAAACGCACCCGAAACTGGCGGAAGCCCAGCCCTCTGACCGCTTCTTCTCCGGCCTCGACCGTCTTCACCGTCTCCTTCGTAACAGGGGTACCGTAAGGCACCCGCGAGCTCAGACACGCCGATGCGGGCCGGTCCCACGTCGGCAGCCCCGCCTGGCGCGACAGCTCGCGAATCTCCGCCTTCGTCAGCCCCGCCTCAACCAGCGGAGCCTTGACCTCATGCAGCTTCGCGGCGTTCTGACCCGGCCGGTAGTCGCCCAGGTCATCCCTGTTCACTCCGTAAATGATGTGAGGCTTGCCCCGTTCCCGGGCCACCGACTCGAGGCGATTGAACAACTCGTCCTTGCAGTGGAAGCAACGATCGGGATTGTTCGCGACGTAGTCCGGGTTGTCGAATTCGAAAGTATCGATGTATTCGTGCCGGATGCCAAACTGCCGCGCGAAGGCTTCGGCGTCCCGCTTGTGCGATTCCGGGATCGAAGCGCTGTCCGCAGTGATCGCAACAGCGTGTTCCCCGAGGACCTCGTGCGCGGCCCACGCAAGATAGGCCGAGTCCGTGCCGCCGGAATACGCCACCAGCACTTCGCCCAGCTCGCGAAGAATGCCGAACAGGCGGTCCTGTTTGTCCGCCATTGAAGCGGAAGTTTGAATGGGGACCAGCGCCGCCATATTTCTACTGTAGCGGCAGGTTTTCCTGGCCGTCGGCTCCGTTCTCTTCGCCATTGGGGATGCACGAAGCCGCCGCCACCTGATCGCTCTCGTCCAGGTGGACCAGACGCACGCCCGAAGCGGCGCGGCCGGTCTGCCGGATCGTCGCCGATTCGAGGCGGATGATCTTGCCGTCGCGCGTGATGATCATCACGTCCGTGTCTTCGGACACCGACAGAATGCCCACCACTTTGCCCGTCTTCGGCGTCACCTTCATCAGCTGCACACCTTTGGCGCCGCGATTCGTCTGGCGATAATCGCTGGCCGGCGTTCGCTTGCCGAACCCGTTCTCCGCGATCGACAGAATGAGCGTGTCATCCTGCACGACCTCGGCACCGATCAGGTAATCGCCCTCTTCAAGCGTCATCGCTTTGACGCCTCGTGCCTGGCGGCCCATATCGCGGACCTGTTCCTCGTGGAAGCGGCTCGCCATGCCCTCGCGCGTGGCGAGGAAGATTTGATCGTCGCCGCCGGTGATGCGCGCGGCAATCAACTCATCGCCCTCGTCAAGCGAGAGCGCGATGATGCCGCGCGACATCGGATTGTCGAACTCGTTGAGAGTCGACTTCTTGATCACGCCCAACTTCGTGATCATCACTATGTGCCGCTTTTCGTCGAATTCCTTCACGGCCAGGAACGTCTTCACCGTCTCATCGGGCTGCAGGTTCACAAGACTCGAAATGTGCTTGCCCTTGACCGCCGGGCCCGCATCGGGAACCTGGTACACCTTCAGCCAGTACACGCGACCCTTGCTGGTGAAGACGAGCAGGTACGTGTGCGTGTTCGCGATGATCAGGTGCTCGACCGTATCCTCGGCGCGCGTGCCCATCCCGATACGCCCCTTGCCGCCGCGCGTCTGGCGGCGGTACGTATCCACTGAGGTCCGCTTGAGATAGCCCCCGCGCGTGACGGTGACCGCAACATCTTCCTGCTGCACGAGGTCTTCGATCGAAATCTCGCCCGTGTCCTCGATGATCTGTGTCCGGCGCTCGTCACCGAACTCCTTCTTCGCTTCGCGGAGCTCGCTGATTATGACGCCGCGAAGCTTCTGATCGGAGCCGAGAATCTCCACGTACTCGGCGATCTGACGCTGGATGTCGGCCAGTTCGTCGAGGATCTTCTGCTGCTCCATCCCGGTGAGGCGCTGTAGCTGCAGCTCGATAATCGCCTGCGCCTGCTTCTCGCTCCAGTCCCGCACCAGCCGTGTCGCAGCGGCACTCTTCGGGTTTAGCCCTGCCGGCAGCGGACCGCCCGTCAGCGCGTCGCGGGCTTCCTTCGGCGTCCGGCAGGCCCGAATCAGCTCGATAACCGCGTCGAGGTTCTGCAACGCTTTCCGGAACCCGAGCAGAATGTGCTCTCGCTCACGCGCTTTGCGCAGCAGGTAGGTCGTGCGCCGCCGCACGACGTCGATCCGGTGATCGACGAAGCGGCGGAGCATGTCAACAATGCCGAGCTCGCGCGGCTGGCCGTTGACGATGCTCAGCATGATGGCACCGAAGTTCATCTGGAGCTGCGTGTGCTTATACAGGTTGTTCAGAACCACCTCGGGCTGCTCCCCACGCTTCAGCTCGATTACGATGCGCATTCCTTCGCGATCGCTCTCGTCGCGCAGGTCGGCGATGCCTTCGACTTTTTTGTCGCTCCAGAGCGACGCGATGTGCTCGATCAGGCGAGCCTTATTGACCTGGTAAGGCAGCTCGGTAACGATGAGCGCCTCGCGGTCTTTGCCGATGTCTTCGGTGGCGACCTTGGCGCGCATTTTGGTCGAGCCGCGGCCCTTGGTGAAGTAATCGACAATACCCTGCTTGCCGAGGATGTAGCCGCCCGTCGGGAAATCGGGCCCCTGCACGATTTTCGCAATGTCAGCGAGCGTGGACTGCGGCTTCTGGACGATCAGTATCGTCGCGTCGATGATCTCGCTCAGATTGTGCGGCGGAATATTCGTCGCCATTCCGACCGCAATACCACCCGATCCGTTGATGAGCAGGTTCGGGACGCGTGTGGGCAAAACTTCGGGCTCCTGCTCAGAATCGTCGTAGTTTGGTCGAAAGTCGACGGTTTCCTTATCGATGTCTTCGAGCAGCGCACCGGCGATGCGCGACAACCGCGCTTCAGTGTAACGTTCGGCCGCAGGCGGGTCACCATCTACCGAGCCAAAATTACCCTGTCCATCCACGAGCGGATAGCGCATCGAGAAGGGTTGCGCCATTCGGACGAGCGCTTCGTATATGGGCGCATTCCCGTGTGGATGGTACTTGCCCATTACGTCGCCCGTGATCTTCGCACATTTGCGCGTCGCTCGGTTGTAGTGCAGTCCGAGCTCGTGCATTCCGTACAGAATCCGCCTGTGCACGGGCTTCAGGCCGTCGCGGATGTCAGGCAGCGCGCGGCCGATGATCACGCTCATCGAGTAGTCGAGATACGACCGGCGCATCTCGTCTTCGATGTTGACCGGGATCAGGTTCTTGCCGCCGCCGTCACCGCCGAGCGGCAGTTGGCTGGGCGGGATCGGTGGCAGTCCAGGGTTGTTGGGATCGGACAAAAGGTACTCCTGCGCTAGTTCGTTGGCCGGCTGGGCCAGCGTCGACTCGCTCGACGGGATTACGGGGCCGCCGCGGTCTGTTTTGTCGGAACTGACTCTATTTTAGCAGTTTAGGCGTCCCACGCGGTCGCCTCAGGGGGGAAAATTCCAGGGTCGTGAACTGCGCGAAACCGCAGGAATGCCCGCATGGCGGACACTGAAAACATGCCGCGGCGATATGGAGCTCCGCAGTGATACAACCGGCTTACCCAGCCGCAAGGGCGGCAGCGGCCCGCGTCCATCCGCACTTTGCGGCGCACCTCACCGCCGGTCCTCAGAAAGATGCGATGGCACCCCTGCCGGACACTCGAACGATGGAGGCGATCATTGACGCCGCGTTCTGGGCGAGTCTGCGGCGGCAGGAAGGATTTACACCGCTCATCTCGCTGGCCTTCGTTGCACCTGAGCACGTGACGCACGCACTGTCCTTCGAACGACCGCTGCCGCTCGCGGCCGAAGCCCTCACGCGTCTCGCTCCCGCAGTGGAGCGCCCGGGCATTCACCTCGGCGTCTGGCGTTATGGGGAACAGTTTCAGGTTTGGGGAGCCACCCGCAATCTGCCGCCGTTTGCGTTCGTGCTCGAGGTGATCGCGCCCGGACTGCTCGTGGTCAAGCATAGTCGCACGGACGAATCCGGCAAATTTGTAAACGTGGCCGTGCTGCAGGGCGACGAAATCAAAATTGTGGAGCAGCGCGCGGCCACCCTGCCGGACTGCCCGGACCTGCTCACCTCGCTGCTCGGCTTCGATTCGCAGTTTGCGTCCGCAGAGCGGGTGAATGTGCTGATCCAGTTGGCGGTGTCCATGCGCGCGCATGGTCGCGGGGGGTCGCTGCTCGTCGTCCCCGCAACCGCCGAAGCCTGGCGTGACTCCGTCGCCCAGCCGTTGCTCTATTCAGTGGTCCCGCCGTTCTCCGCACTCGCCGAACTCGTGCAGAGCCGGCCGGACGGCCCGCCGGGGCGCAGATGGCAGGATGCACTGCGCCGAGCCGTCGACGGAGTCGCGGGCCTCACCGCCGTCGATGGTGCCACCGTCATCACCGATCAGTACAAGGTGCTCGCCTTCGGAGCCAGGATCGTTCGCCGCCGTGGCTCGCCCCAGGTCACGAGCGTGTACCTGACCGAGCCGATCGAAGGCGCCGCCGCCGAAATCGTGGAGCCGTCCGCGCTCGGCGGGACCCGGCACCTCTCGGCGGCGCAGTTCGTCCACGATCAGCGCGATTCCATCGCGTTAGTGGCTTCTCAGGACGGGAGGTTCACGGTGTTTGCCTAGTCGCCCTGCGAGGACCTGGTCCACGCACATCGCGTCGAGAGCCTCCTGCTTTAACGGGCCAGGGCGGTCAGGAACGGCCGCTGCGCACCCGGGCCGCCAACGGGTCCCGCGGCCGCGTTGCCTGTGCAATCAAAGGTTCATTCAGGAACGCCACCAGAGGCGCGAGCAGCCGGAAACCGTCTGCCACGCGTTTCGGAAACTTTGCGTCGAGGCAGGTTTGCGGCGCCTCGGTCACCCACAGGACCCAGTCCCTGCGCCTCAGCAGATCGATGGCGGGATGTTCCGGAGCGAATCCTTTCGGCGCCCGGGCAAGCGAGTCGCCCTGAAGATCCCCGAAGCGGCCCCGCAATCCACGCGCCCGCAGCAGCGCGCGCAGCTCCCCGTGGCGCTCGGCGATGTGCTTCCGAATCGCGAGGGTTTCCGCCGCCCCAGGCCGGTACAGTCCACCGGCGATCATCGCTTCCCGTGCCGAGACCGACACGTAAAACGCGGCCCCGGAGTTCTTCGGTACCGCACGATGCCAGAAGAGTGCGCCTGCGTTGGTCTTGTATGGCCGCTTATCCTTGCTGAACCTCGTGTCCCGATAAATCCGGAAGATCGCTTTCTCCGGCAGGGTGACATACCCAGGCGCGAATCTGCTGACATGGCCGTTCAGCGCCGCCACGAGCTCCAGCATAGGATTGCGGACAAAACGTATATACTCATCCTTGCGCGGCTCGAACCAGTCGCGCGTGTTGTTTCGCTCCAGCCCCGCCAGGAACCTGAGCGTGTCGGCGGTCAATGCCACGCCGCCGGTTATACAGCATGTTGGCGCGCAAGTAAATGGTCCACTTGACACGGCCGCGCGTTCGTGGAATCTTGAACAGTCTGCTGTAATTCGTGGAGGCAAATCAATGAGTCTGACGATCAATTCCCGTATGGCGGATGGTGTGACCATCCTCGACCTGTCCGGGCGGCTGACGCTCGGAGACGCCACCGCTCAGTTTCGGGAGCGGGTGCGCGCCGAAGCGGAGAAGAACCCGCGCATCCTGCTGAATGTCGCCGGCGTGAGTTACATGGATAGTGCCGGCCTGGGTGAGATGGTCGGCGCGCACGCCAGTGTCACGGGTCGGGGAGGCCAACTCAAGCTGTTGAACGCACAGCAGAAGCTCCGCGATCTGCTTCAGATCACCCGG